>JAUXIP010000217.1 GCA_030620935.1 Deltaproteobacteria bacterium
AGCCAATGGGGATGGCGGGGGAGGTCCTCGAGGTACTGACCCATCTCCGCCAGAGGCGGATCAGCCTCAGGCTGAGGCTGCGCTAGGAAGACTCGCTCCTCGAGGCCCTGAATTTGGGATGCAAACTACGAGTTTAAGTTGGGTTGACACTTCCGCGGTGGTCAGTTAAGCGAGACACTATGGCTTATGTGTCTCCATTCCGGGAAGGCGTGAAGGCAGCCGTTCCGATCTGGGTCGCCTTCATCCCCTTTTCTTTTGCCCTGGGAGTTGCCGCCGAGACCCACGGTCTAAGCTTGGGAGAGATTGTTTTTATGTCGGCCGTGGTTTTTGCCGGTCCGGCGCAGTTTGCCGTGCTGGAACCCCTGGCATCAGCCAGACCCGCCATGCAGATTCTCCTCACCACCTTTCTCATCAATCTCCGCTTTCTTCCGATGAGCACGGCTATAGCTCCCTATTTCCGTCGGGTGAGGCGGGTAACCATTCTCTTTTATTCTCACTTCCTTAGTGCAAGCACTTTTATCCCGGCCTACGTTCGCTTCCAGAAGGAATCCCGGCTTTCTTCCGGAGACGAAAAGGTTGAAACAACCGGCCACGACAACCTCCGCTATTTTCTCGGCGTCGCCACGACGAGCTTTTCTGTTTGGGTCCTGGGCTCAGGGCTGGGATACTGGGTGGCGTTGGAGGTACCTGCGGGATTGGAAGAGGGCTTGAAATTCATCCTTCCCGGTTACTTTGCCTGCATGCTCGCGACGGAATTCAAAGGACGAGCGGTTCTGTTGATAGGTCTGGCAAGCTTCTTTGCCGGGATGCCGGGAGCGATGTTCGATCCCACGTGGGGTTGGCTGGCCACCGCCTTCTTGCTGGCGAGCGTGGGGTGGGGAATCGACCAATGGACAAGACGCGCATAAGCATCATAGTCGGGA
Source organism: Deltaproteobacteria bacterium (assembly GCA_030620935.1). The sequence continues at coordinate 924 of JAUXIP010000217.1, forward strand.
TGGGGCTTGTCACCTATCTCATCCGAGTGGTTCCACAACTCTTCTTTTTGGGACGGAGTTTTCCGGAGTTCTTTGATCGCTATCTTCGCTATCTGGCCTATGCACTTATGGCGAGTATCGTCTCGACCAATCTGTTCCTCAGCGGCTCCCGCTTTGAAACTGCAGCCGCTCCGACCCGTGCTATTGCCCTTCTTGTCGCGGTGCTGATCGCCTCATGGACAAAAAGCTCCCTGGCCGGTATGGTCACTGGAACCTTCCTTGCGACTGTTCTCCCCTGGCTTAATCCTTGGTAATTCTTCAGTGCAATTCTCTGCCTTGCTTTTAGCCTCTTTATCCTGTATGCGTAAAAAATTAAGCGTCTCTTTCGGAGGTTAAAAATGGCCAAGCCTGCAACTCAGGTCGACAACATCATGGACAATGTCCCCTATTACGAGAAATGGCAACAAGGAGAGGGGATTCCCATCGTCAAAACCTTTTTTGTCCAAGACTTGAAGAAGGTCGGACTGGCTTACTGGAACAGAACCGGAGGAGACGGAGCCTTTATCAACATGGAAGGTGCGGAAGGGACAACAGGCGCCTATGTGTGCGAGATCCCCGCGGGAAAGAACCTCAATCCTCAGAGGCATCTCTACGAAAACATGATCTATGTTCTCAAAGGGCGGGGCGCTACAACCATTTGGAACGACAACGGAACAAAGCAAACATTCGAATGGCAGGAGGGAAGCGTTTTTGCGTTGCCGCTCAATGCTTGGAACCAGCACTTCAACGGTCAAGGAAACGAGCCGGCCCGGTTTTTCTCCGTCAACAGCATGCCGATCGTTTTTAACCTCTTCCACAATGCAGATTTTATCTTCAACACCCCGCGTGATTTTACAGAGCGCTTCTACGGCGAGCCCGAGTACTTCAGCGGCAAGGGGAAGGCCTATCCCGGCCGCATCTGGGACACCAACTTTATCGCTGACGCCCGCAATTTCAAGCTCGAGGAGTGGAAAGAGCGTGGTGGGGGCGGGAGCAATGTGATGTTGGAGTTGGCCAACGGATCGATGGCCGCTCACATTTCAGAGTTCCCTCTCGGGACGTACAAAAAAGCCCACCGTCACGGGCCGGGCTTCAACGTCATTATCATCAAAGGAAAAGGATTCTCTCTCTTTTGGAAAAAAGGCGAGCCGATCAAACGCTACGACTGGCAGGATGGAAGCGTCTTCACGCCGCCGGCTATGGTGTTTCACCAGCATTTCAACACGGGCGCCAATCCGGCGCGCTATTTGCCCCCGCGTTTGGGAAGCATCAAATACAGCCTGGGCGAAGGTTTCGGCGATATTTCCAAGGTGGATAAGGATGTCAAGGCAGGCGGCAACCAGATCGAATATTGCGATGAAGACCCCTCCATCAGAAAGATATTTGAAGAAGAGCTTGCCAAGTCTGGGACCAAAAGCCGCATGGATCCCGAGCTGTACAAAAAGAAGAATTAGGCCTCCTTTATTCTGTTGAAGCTCGGCAGCGGGCAAACAGCAACGAACCTTAATTTTTTTACCCACCGCGGAAACCTTACATATTAAGGGGACTGCCTGCCCCTTCGCTCCAGATGTCTCGTCGGCGGAAACTCTTCCCTCTCATTTCTCCCTCCTGCTCGCCTCGGGCAGCATCGAAACTCGCTTCGCTCAAACATCGATACTGCTTGTCCTCGGCTTCGCAGAGAGTTTCACGCCTCCGAGCTAATTTCGCTCTGGGGGCAGGGCAGTCCCCTAGACGTGTGCGCAGACAAGGCCGAGGGGAAGCGAGAGAGAGGGCCGAGGACGCAGGAGTAGAAAGGTTGTGGCAGGCCCGGACGCCTAGGAGTAAGCAGCCAATGGGGATGGCGTGGGAGGTCCTCGAGGTACTGGACTATCGGCCTCGGCCCGGAGACTCGCTCCCCGAGGCCCATAATTTGGGATGCTAGCTTCTACCGCGCCTTTCTTGACATTGGAAAGGTCCACGAAAATATTGTTTGATTTCCTCCGTCCTGTGGTTTCTGCTAAGGAGCTCGTTAGTATCTTGGCACGTGACATCTTCCCGAAAGCTTGGCACCCTCGGGCCGAGCCCTTCGGTTCGGCCGAGCTCACCGTCGAGGCCCGAGCGCGGTCAAGGCTTCGACTGAGCTCCCCTCGGCCTGAGCTCGGGACGAAGGCAGCCGAATGTCTGGGCCCGTGCCTTGTAGGCCACCACCCCATCCGCTCCGAGGGTGCTTACTCCCCAGGCCCGGGCCTAAACGTAACCTGTACGCTCCTGTGCCCGCGCTCTCCAGGCCTCACCCCTCGGTTGCCTTATGCTACTTGCTAACGAACCCCTTATTAATTTTTTATCCGATGGTCCTTTTTTGAGACCTTTAGGTCCTGGAGTAAAATGGAGGTTTGAGGATTGACCGCCTAATAGGTATGCTAAGGGGCGTAGGAGGATTCGAAAGTGGGACTGGCTTTTGTTACTCTCTTCTGCCTTCTCGTTCAGGTCGGGGACAGCCTGGCTGCGCAAACGGAAATGAGGGGAAGAATCCGAGGGGAAGATTTTGTCAATCTGCGCTCCGGGCCTGGTATTGAACACCCGCCGCGGGCAGTTCTTAAGAGAGGAGACGAGATCACGGTGAAGGCAGAAAAGCGAGGTTGGTATTGGGTCTCCCTGGCGGATCAAAAAACGGGTTATGTGTCCAGGGAATTTGTCGTTCTTGCCGAGAACTCCAAGACAATGGAGATTGCTCAAGCAAAACCTGTGACCAAGGCCAATAACGACGAAAAGGGAGAAGGAAAGGGAGAGGGAAAAATTTCAGCGCGCCAGAAGGAAATTGGCCCGGCCTCACAAGGCAAGCCTTGGCCGCTGGTTAGAGTGCTTGAAGGAAAAGAGTGGGAGATTCTTAGGTGGTTTTTGGCAGCTCTCTGTGTGTTTATTCTCGGCTGGATCTGTGGAGGCAACTACTATTTGCGCCGTGATCGAGTTAATAGGAGCAAGCTTCGCTTTTGAAAGCTGATTTTTTCTAAACGTGCGCTAGAGTAGTAGTTAACCCATGGGCTCCGTGTTGATGGTTCTCTTTGCTTACCTTCTTGGTTCGGTGCCGACAGGGTTTCTTTTGGGATCCCTTTCTGGAGTGGATGTCCGCAAGTCAGGCAGCGGCAATGTCGGCGCTACCAACGTGGCCAGGGTGCTGGGTACAAAGCAGGGATTAATTACCCTCCTGGTGGACGTCGCCAAAGGTTTTATTCCTGTTTTCTTGTCCCTTCGATTTGGCTTCAGCCTGACCGTAACATGCCTTGTGGCTGCAGCGGCTTTTCTGGGACACCTTTTTTCTGTTTTCTTGAAGTTTCAGGGGGGGAAGGGGGTGGCCACCGCGTTGGGTATTTTCTTGAGTGTTGCGCCGATGGCCGCCGCAGTTCTGATATTTGTTTTTTCTATGGTAGCTATGACGACTCGAGTTATTTCCTTGGCTTCGCTGATCGCAGCCGGGCTTGCCCCGGTTATCTTTTGGGTTTTTTCTTATTCACCCCTGCTCATAGGGTTGAGCCTTGCCATCGCCTTATTGATCGGACTACGTCACCGGCAAAATATCCAGCGTCTGATCTCAGGAGCGGAGCCTAGGTTCAATCTCTAGTTTTCGATAATCACTTCAACTCGACGGTTTGTGCGCCGCCCCTCTTCTGTGTCGTTGGGGGCTAGTGGCGACCGGGTTCCAAAACCTCTCGAGGTAAGGTGGTTGTTGTCAACTCCTTCCCTC
>JAUXIP010000350.1 GCA_030620935.1 Deltaproteobacteria bacterium
ATCGCCCCGAGCCACTCGCGCACGTAACGCTCATTTAACGCTGCCTTTGCCGCAATCTCCTCTGATGTAGAAGGCGGGAGTTCTCGCATAACGTCGAAGAGCCCTGTGCGATGACCGACGGAAGCCATCAGGCACAATGCACCATTGTTCAGCGCCGCCAGGAAACTCTCGGCAAACACTTCAGCCTTCTTGGGGTCGAAGTTAGTGTGAGTTTTGGATTCTGTCATGATCTTCACCTCTTGCAACGTACGTGGTTGACTCCGTCACTATCCAATCGATACTTCATGCTTCACATAGCACATATCCCCCATCGGCGGAAATTCTGTCCGGTTACTGTTTAAAAGGGAGTGATGGCGGGAACGCCCGTTTATTTGACCTGTTGGAAAACGTCCCTACACGCTTTTGTCAACGTCTATCAGGAAGTAAAACAGTGATTTTTCAGGAAGCTTTCGGCATCCCCTCGGCTGAAAAAGACAAGCCTTACTTCCTGCATTGAAGATTCGGACTCGAAAAATTTCTCTATCGCCCGGGAGGAGACTTGGGCTGCTTCATCCAATGGGTAGCCATAAATTCCCGTAGAGATCGCGGGAAAGGCGATGGTCTTTAGCCCCTTCTCCACCGCGAGCTTTAGCGAGTTATAGTAACAAGCCGCAAGTTGCTCCGCCTTGCCTTTTCCTCCTCGACTGTAGACCGGCCCGACCGTGTGTATCACGTGCTTTGCCGCCAGTTTGCCGGCGGTCGTAATAGCCGCTTGTCCAGTCGGCAATCCGTCCGGATATTGAGCGCGGCGAATCTCTTTGCACTCTATTAAAATACCGGGGCCTCCAGCGCGATGAATGGCTCCGTCCACCCCTCCGCCCCCCATGAGTGAGCCGTTGGCGGCATTGACGATCGCATCGGTGTCTTCTTTGGTAATATCTCCTACTTTGACCACAACCCGTCCGTTCACAAACCTTTTTCCCTCGTTCATAAAACCCTCCTATACCATCAATGCTAACTCCACCACCAGAGCCGAACACAAGCAAAAGACTACAAAAATAGCTGGATTTTTAAGCCCCGTTAGGGTTAAATCGCCCTGATTATCATAGGAAAGTGAGGAACACCGTGGAGACGATCTTTCATTGGATCAATGTGGTAAACGCCTTTATCTGGGGACCACCCATGATGATCCTGCTTATCGGAACCGGTCTCTGGCTTACCCTAGGGACACGATTTGTGCAGGTCCGACAGTTCGTCCATGCTTGGCGCCTCACGCTCAAGAGTGCCTTCCACAAGGGACCAGCCGAGTCTCAAGAGGGAGACATCACCCCCTTTCAGGCCTTAATGACTGCAATATCCGCCACGGTGGGAAACGGCAATATTGCCGGTGTAGCCACGGCCATCGCCTTGGGAGGACCGGGAGCGCCCGTGTGGATGTGGCTTACAGGACTTGTCGGGATGGCCACGAAATACTCCGAGGCACTCGTGGGAGTGAAGTACCGGGAACAAGCGCCGGACGGCACCATGTCGGGTGGACCCATGTATGTGCTGAAAAATGGTCTCGGCCTTCACTGGCTCGGTTGGATCTTTGCTTTATGTGGGGCAATCGCTGCGCTAGGGATTGGCAATTTGGTCCAGGCCAATTCAGTCGCCCTTGTTTTTCGCACCGAGCTGGGAATCCCGGTTTGGCTAACGGGAATCGGGCTGGCTATTCTCACCTGGTTAGTCATCATAGGAGGGATCAAGCGAATTGCGACTGTGGCTGAGGTCTTGGTTCCGGTGATGTGCATCGCCTATTTTCTCGGCGGGCTGGTCATTATCATCATTAAATCGGCCGAGATTCCGGAGGCCTTCGCTCTCATCTTCCGAAGCGCATTTAACGGGCAGGCTGCCGTCGGAGGTTTTGCCGGGGCCGGAGTTGCCCAGGCCATCCGCTACGGAGTCGCCCGGGGAATCTTTTCCAACGAGGCAGGGATAGGCAGCGCCGGCATCGCCCATGGCGCAGCAAGGACCCGCTCACCCGCCCGTCAGGGGAACATCGCTATGCTCGGAGTTTTCATTGACACCCTGCTGATCAATACCATCACCACGCTGGCCATTGTGCTGACGGGAGTATGGTCAACCGGGGAGACCAGCACGACACTGACCGCCCATGCCTTTACTGAGGTTCTCGGCAATCCGGGAGGCTGGCTCGTCGCCTTTGCTTCCATCACATTTGGTTATTCCACACTACTGACGTGGTCCTACTATGGTTTAAAGTGCACCGACTACCTTTTTGGGATCAGGGTTTCTCTTCCCTATCGGTGGATCTGGTGCCTAGTTATTATCGTGGGCGCGCTTTTTTCCGGAGACGTAGCCGGGGTCAAATTCATTTGGAACATCGCCGACACGGTCAACGGCGCGATGGCAATCCCCAATCTCATCGGGCTCCTTTGGCTGAGCCGGATGATCTTCCGCGAGACGTCGGCCTATGTCCCTGATGCCGAAAAAACAGGGGGCGCGAGCCGTTGAGCGTTGGCTAATAAGAAGCTATTCGTTTCCTCGCTCAAAAGGAAGACTATACTTTTTGTCGGCGTTGCACTTTTTGCAGCTCGGTACGAGATTTCCCTTGGTGGATTTACCGCCGCGTATGACTGGGACCAGGTGGTCCATCGTGAGTTCTTTGGGTGGAAATTGCTTGCCACAGTAGTGGCAGATTCCCTTTGCGCGCTTTCGTTTCCACCATTGGCTGGAACGTAACTCCTTTGCGTTCCGGCGCTCGCGCCGGATCTCCTCCTCACTAACGGTCACCAGGAAAGGCGAAGGCTGCATCATCAAACGATCCTATTTCAACCAATACTTCAGCGATTTCAGATAGAGGGCGAAACCGACGGAGACCAGGAAGTAGAGCACACTGCGAAACAGCGCCCAGAGATTTCCCATGGAAAAATAGTTGCGGAACTCCCAGAGGGCAAAGCCGAAAAAGAAGACCACAGCGGTCGAGATCAGAATTTTATGAGCTGTCAGTAACGACATAGTTCCCTTTGATGGGTCATCACAATAAAACACGAAATTGGCGCGGCCTGCAAGAACGAATAGTAGTCCATCCGTTTGCGAGGCAAGACAGTGCTATTGTAGGATTCTTCCCAACTTGAGTGAATGGCAAATTAAAGGGAGAATAAAAGATGATGCGAGAAGCAGTTAGGACAGATGCCGCCCCAAAGGCGATCGGCCCTTACGAACAAGGAATCCGTGCCAATGGGTTTGTCTTCACAGCCGGTCAGATTGCACTCGATCCGAAATCGGGCAATCTCATCGAGGGGGGGATCACCGCCCAAACCCGACAGGTACTGGAGAATCTGAAGAGTATCTTGGCAGCTGCGGACTCAACCATGGATCGGGTAGTGAAGGCAACCGTATTTCTAAAAGATATGGCTGACTTCCCAGTTGTGAACGAGGTTTACGCGG
>JAUXIP010000394.1 GCA_030620935.1 Deltaproteobacteria bacterium
CGGGCATGGTCTGTGTCGGGCTTTTGGTCGGTGTGGAGACGGCTTCTACAAGTCCCGAGTTATAAAGATTGTAGATAACCTTGGATGTATAAGCGCAGGGGAGACGTAAGCTCTCCGCGATCGTCTGCACGTCTTGCTGTCCGGCAATTTTGCTGAGGACTCTCTATCCCGTATGAGGAATGGTGATCGATCCATTCCGCTCCTTATCGAGATCGGCCATCCGGAACACAGTTTTTCCCGTTGGGATTACTTGGAGGATCTGCTCCCGGGTACAGAAGAGCTGTCTCTCCCTCTCCGATGGGGCAGCTCGCATGGGTGATTTTGGAAGATCTCGACGGTTTCTTTTCCCCGGGATAGTTTGAGAAGACCGGATTTTTTCTCTTCTATGGCAAGGAGAAGGATGTCGGTGAGACTGATCTGCGACAAATAGCCTTGTATGAGGCGATGTCTTTGCATAGTGAGAATTAGTGATGTTCTTCCGACAGATGCGGGGATTGGGGAGGGGGATGGTTTTTGGAGGAGTCTACTGCTCCGTCTTGGCCGTCCAGCATGAGCTTAAGCGCCTTAATCATATTCAGGCTCCTGCTGATGCTCACCATTTGTTCCATGGTGGATTTTAGTTGTTTTTGCAGTAGCTCTACCTCTTCAGCGGATATGGCATCTAGATGGTTCTGGAGCTCATCGTAGAGGCGCGTGATAGTCCCGATCTGGCCCAAGGATTCGGTTTTTTGGTAGGTCTCTTCGAAGAGCCGGGAGATATCCTCGGTCAGCTTTTGGAGTTCATTTTTCATAGGTCTGAATTGTATCTTTCCGGCTCATTCGTAGGCGTGGGTTCCGCGGAAAAAGCGGCCGGCACGTCTCGATCCAAGCCCGCGGAATCATCGATGCTTTTGCGGGGTTCAGGTACTTTTACGTGTTCGGTTGTCACAGCGGGTTGTAGGCGAAGAGCGGTAGCCGATGTCGCGTTCTGATGAAGCGGGAAAAAGAAAGACGACGCCAAGTATCCGAGAAGCAATACCAAGGTAACAATGAGTGCTTTCTTCCTCATGCCGTCGTTGTTTCGGTAGGAGTAGATGTCAACCTCGCCATAGTCTCTGATAATGCTCTTGAGCTTTCGATCTAGGTCTCCCTCGCTTTTGAAGCGACTTTGGATAATTTCGTAGGGAGGGGGTTCTGCTATTTTCCGTAGCCTTACGGAATTTGCGTTTACTTGAGCAGAATGGGAATGATTTGGGGATACGGGCCCCGGAGAAGAAGGAATCCGCGGTTTCGCAGAGGCGCTGCCAAGCTTGCTGCAATCCTTATGAGGGCCGTGAAACACCTGTTCGTCAAAGCTCGTGTTTGTTTTGAGCGACTGAGTTCTAATGTCTGAAGGGTCCGGTTCTTTTTCTGTATTCTTTGGGCTTGATGGGATGTAGTACGATGGGGTTGAGGTTTTAATATCAAGAGATTTTCCGAAATAGAAGGGGGCTCCTTCGTCGGAATTTCTTTTCTGATCTTGTTTCTCTTCCGCCTTCAGTGGAGTGGTACAAGAAGAAGCACTTTGTAGTGGAGATGGTTCTTTTTTCAGTTTTGAGACTCGTAGTGAGCCGGGAAAATGAATGAGATTTTTTGGCAGTGGGTTCGGACGGGAAAAAGAGGGATTGTTTGCCGTCTCCGGAACGGCGTCCGGGGGAGTTTCATTCGCGTTGTTAACGCCGGACTGTTCAGTTTTTGAAAGGCTCTGCTTGATTTCCTTGAGTAGCGTTAGATCTTTTTGGACCACAGCAAGGTGCTCGATGAGCTGCTTGGCCTTTTTATCGGCATCAAGGATCTTTTCGAGGCTGATATCTTCCAAGAGTCGGTCGAGACCTTGGATAGAATCAGCCACTTTAAGAAAAGAGCTGAATGGCGAAGAACCCTCTGATTCCAGGGTCGCCCGAGCTTCCGGACTTTCCTTTGGCGTTGACAACATCAGCGTTCAAGCCTCCTTTGGGCTGGCAAAAGGATCATGGGGCCTTCCTGTTTCAAGCAAGTAAAGAAAGGGCCGTTGGGAGCATATTAAGCAAAAACGTTGCCAGCGCCAGGGTGGTCAAATCGTCAACGGTTTCAGGTAGATAGGAGCAGGATCGTTAAGAGAAAGGGTGGAATTCTGACAATTGTGTCCGGCCTGGACAAAACCGTAACGTTCCCTATCATAAGTCCGCTCCGGCGTTGAGATGCGGCTTTGCGCCAAAAACAGGCGAATGTCGGCTTACCCCGTACCACAGAACGCCCCGTACGTGAGTGTGGGGATGAACCCCGAACGAGGCCGATCGTGTGAATGTTCTTTCCGCCAAGGGCGGTGTGATCCCTAAAGCCACGGACGTAAGTCCGTGGTACGGGGCTTAGCGGGGAGCTAAACTAAGAAGTTGGTGAAGGGGGTCGATTGAGGTATGAAAACGGCTAAGAAAGTTAAGGCCCAAGAGCCCTTCAATACGAGGATCATGAGAAATACTTTGCACCTTGGCCATCAAACCATGAACCTCGGTGTCGCCGACTTTAAGAGAGCCCAGTCGGGTGAGCGGTACGCTGATCGTCCCATTGTCGGTGGTGACCGAGATTCGTGAAACCGATCTCAGGCCAAGTTTTTTCGCCATTCCAGGGGTGATGGTCGTATAGCCGGCACGCGTGTCCATGACCATGAATGCTTCCAATGAACGATCGATCAGAACAGGCACAATAACTATCGAGCCGGTCATCTCAATCGGCACGGTGACGGCATTTGCCAACGATGGGAGTGGGAGCGGTTCGCGCATTTGTGGCAGGGGAAGGCCGGCGGTTTCAGGAATGCTTTCCTTGAAAGCCTTTTCCATTTTATCGTTCCATCGGACGTCGGTGGATTTGACACAACCGGAAACGCCTTTTTGAGTTTTTACCAGGTACCAAGATTCGGCGCCTCCGACAATATTCGCAAG
>JAUXIP010000114.1 GCA_030620935.1 Deltaproteobacteria bacterium
CCCGAAGATCGATTTCGCGGTCCTCGATACCCTGCGGCGAGAGTGGCAGTTGGCAACGATCCAACTCGACTTTTCCATGCCGGAGCGTTTCGACCTGAACTATGTCGCGCCGAGCGGCGTGGCGGAAAGGCCGGTGATGATTCACCGGGCGCTGTTGGGTTCGATCGAGCGCTTCATTGGCATCTTGATCGAGCACTGCGCCGGGGCACTGCCGCTATGGCTGGCGCCGGTCCAGGTCGTCATCATGACGGTGACCGACCAGCAAAAAGAATATGCCCAAAAGGTCTTCGAGGAAATGAGGACTTCGGGTTGGCGGGTCGAGCTGGATGAACGAAACGAGAAACTAGGCTATAAGATCCGTGAGGCCCAGTTGGCAAAGATTCCTTACGCGGTGGTGATCGGGGATAAAGAGGTCAAAGCAGAGACGATTTCTCCCCGCCGCAGAGGCGGAGAAAATCTCAAATCGATGTCGCTGAAAGAGTTTTCAGAGATTTTGCAACTAGAGGTTGCTCGTGAACAGCCCGAAGGGCTGTAGAGCAGGAAAATAAACTTTTTAGAAAGAGGGGTGGCGTATATCTAAAGAAGCAAGAATCAATCATCAAATCCGTGCCCGTGAGGTCCGTGTCATCAGCTCAAAGGGAGACAAACTGGGCGTCATGCCGCTGCATGAGGCTTTAAAGATAGCGGAGACCCAGGAAATAGATCTGGTTGAGGTGGCCCCGGAGGCCCAGCCCCCGGTATGCCGCATTATGGACTACGGAAAGTTCCGCTACGAGCAAAAAAAGAAGTCCCACGGGGCAAAGAAAAAACAGACCTTTGTGTCCGTCAAAGAGGTCAAGATGGGATCGCGGACGGGTAGTCATGATCTAGCTTACAAGGTTCGCAATATCCGCCGTTTTATTGAGAGAGGACAAAGAGTCAAGGTTTCCGTCTTTTTCCGCGGCCGGGAGATCACTCATCCGGAACTCGGGCGAAAGATGCTGGACGGGGTTTTTGGCCAGGTACAGGATATCGCCAAGCTCGACGTGACGCCTAGATTGGAAGGACGGAACATGGCGATGCTCTTAGCGCCTAGGTAAAAAAGCAACAGGCATGAGGCATCAGGCAATAGAAGAAAAAAACTAATGCCTAGTGCCTATTTGCTATTGCCTGATTGGAAGGAGAAACAAGTGCCCAAGATAAAAAGCAAAAGAGGCGCGGTCAAGAGATTTAGAGTGACCGCTAAGGGTAGAGTGAAAAGAAATCGAGGCTTCAAAGGTCATCTCCTCTCAGGAAAAGGGAGTAAGCGGAAGAGGAGGCTTCGACAGAACACCACGGTTTCACCACAGGAGACAAAGACGATCCGCAAGTTGATACCGTACCTCTAAAATATTCTGGCTTCTGAATTCAGAATACAGGAGTCAGGATTCAGAATTTAGGACAAGGAAGGAGTTAATCAGGTGCCACGAACTAAGGGAGGAAGCAAGTCCAGACGACGAAAAAAGAAGATCATGAAGCTGGCCAAAGGCTATGTGGGAGGAAGAGGCAGGTTGTATCGCTCGGCCAAGGAGACCATAGAGAGGTCTTTGGCCTTTGCCTACAGAGACCGGCGGGTCCGGCGAAGGGAGTTCCGCAGCCTCTGGATCACTCGGATCAATGCCGCGGCACGCCTCAGCGGGCTTTCCTATCATGAATTGATTAACGGTCTTAAGCAGGCCGGCGTGGAATTGGATAGAAAGATTCTGGCGGACTTGGCGGTTTTGGACATTACCGCCTTCGGCCACATAGCCCAACTCGCCAAGACCCACCTGACAGTTTAATTCCTCAGCGCACGACGGCTCATGGACAAATCTCTGGAGACTCTTAGAGCGGAGATCCTTGACCGGATCGGTCGTAGCGCATCCGAGCAAGAGATCAACGATCTCCGGGTCGAATACCTAGGCCGAAAAGGAAAAATGACCCTCTTACTACGCGGACTGAAAGACCTCCCGCCCGAGGAACGACCCCAACGCGGGGAGCAGCTCAATCGGTTGAGACGCTCTATCGAGGAACAGATGGAGAGCCGCCTCAACGAGGTGAAGGCCGAGGAAAAAGAACGACGGCTGAGGGAATCAAGAGTCGATATCACGCTTCCCGGAAGCCGTTGGGAGCGGGGCCGCATCCACCCGCTCACTCTCGTGATGGATGAAATCATCGATGTCTTTTCCGCAATGGGATTCGAGATCGCCCGAGGGCCTGATATCGAGGACGATTATCATAATTTCGAAGCCCTCAATATGCCCAAGGACCATCCGGCACGGGATATGCAGGATACCTTTTTTGTCTCCCGGAATCGCTTGCTGAGAACCCACACCTCGCCGGTTCAGATCCACGTCATGGAAAATCGCCAACCCCCTTTGCAGATTATCGCTCCCGGAGCGGTTTATCGCCACGACGACGACGCGACTCATTCCCCAATGTTCCATCAGGTAGAGGGATTCATGGTGGATCGCCATATCTCCTTTACCGACCTTAAAGGCGTGCTGACTCACCTCCTATGGCAGGTCTTTCGTGAACAGACCGGTGTCCGCTTTCGTCCTAGCTTTTTCCCCTTTACCGAGCCTAGTGCTGAGGTCGACATCCAGTGTATCCTCTGCGACGGCAAAGGATCAACGCCGTCCCAGGGAAACTGCCGCGTCTGTAAAGGTTCAGGGTGGCTGGAGATTCTCGGCGCCGGGATGATCGATCCGCAAGTTTTTCGTTTCGTCGGCTACGATCCGGAAAAAGTTTCAGGCTTCGCCTTCGGCATGGGTGTGGAGCGCATCGCCATGCTTAAGTATGGGATCGATGATATTCGTCTCTTTTTTCAAAATGATCTTCGTTTTCTGAGACAATTCTGAGACAGACCGGTAAATATGCAGACCGCAGAATTAAGAATCCAGGAGGCGGGAGGAGTTTCTGAATTCTGACTGCTGAATTCTGAATTCTTTTTTGACCATGAAGTTCACTTTCAACTGGCTGAAAGAATTTGTCGACTTCAAAGCATTGCCGAAGGAGCTAGCTCATCTCCTGACGATGGGCGGGCTCGAAGTCGAGTTATTGACCCCTCTGAAAGCTGTGCCGGGCGAACCTTCCGATTGGTTGATGGAGATTGCCGTCACGCCCAACCGAGGGGATTGTCTCGGAATCCTGGGCCTGGCCCGGGAAGTGGCAGCCCTTGCGCGAGGGCGTCTCAAGTCTTCTCCTATAAGCCGCCGCGCCCTCGACTCAAAAATCAAACGGCTCGTGGACGTAAAGATCGTGACTTCTCGTCTTTGCCCTCGATACTCTGCGAGAATCGTCCAGGATATCCAGCTCTCCCCTTCTCCTTCTTGGATGCAATTTCGCTTGGAGAGCTGTGGGATCCGATCCATCAACAATGTCGTCGATGTGACCAACTATGTCATGTTGGAGACGGGCCAGCCTCTCCATGCTTTTGACCTGGACCGGCTAACGACCAAACGGATCGTAGTCAGGGAGGCCGGAAAAATTCGGAAGTTTACGACGCTGGATGCGGTGGAACGGGAATTAACGCCAGAAGATCTGCTCATTTGTGACGGCGAGACTCCGGTCGCCCTGGCAGGAGTCATGGGAGGACAAGAGTCCGAGGTCGTTCAGAATACCCGCGTAGTATTGCTTGAGAGCGCCAACTTTAATCCTGTCTCTATTCGCCGGACCGCCAAGCGCCTGGGCCTTCATAGCGAGGCATCGCACCGGTTCGAAAGAGGAGTGGATCCCGAAGGGACTCTTTATGCTCTGGATCGAGCCGCCCTTTTGTTGGCTGAGGTTGCCAAGGGCGCTCCCCTAAAGGGGATTGTGGATCGGTATCCGCGCCGGCTAAAAGCAAAGCCGATCCTACTGCGCTATGATAAGGTTAAAGGGCTGTTGGGCATCGAGCTAAAACCACAGGAAATAGAGAAAACGCTCAAATCCCTTGGATTGAAGATCCAAGGCCGCGCCAAAAACGGCCTCAAGGTTCTCCCCCCCTCTTACCGTCCCGATATCGCTCGGGAGGTCGATCTCATCGAGGAGCTGGTACGACTCAGTGGTTATGAAAAAATCCCTACGACCATCCCCTCGGTGAGCGTCCGAAGCCAAAGCCAAGACCTCCGTCTGCGCCGCGAGAGAAACCTCCGCTCTTTTCTCGCGGGAGAAGGATTGACCGAGGTGATAAACCTCCCTTTTACTTCCGAAAGAATGAACCGGCGTTTTTACGGGCTGTGGAACGGCTATCAATCGCCTGTTCCCCTTCTCAATCCCCTGAACCAAGAGAATACGGAAATGCGCCTGAGTCTCATCCCGGGGTTGCTGGAGAACCTGCGCACGAATCTCGCTCAGCAGGCAAATAGTTTTTGGGGCTTTGATCTCGGCAAGGCTTTCTACCTAACCCCCAAGGGGGTTACCGTGGAAAGGCAGCAGTTGGCCGGCCTTATCTACGGACAACGGCGGCGGAAAGGATTGGTCGGAAAAGAAGAGAAAGCTCCGACCTTTTTGGATGTCAAAGGAATGGTCGAGGGGATTTTAGAGTCACTCGGATTGGAGCGCGGCGCGGTTTGGACGAACGATGGCATCGCACCATTCCTCCGTCCCGGCAAGGCAGCCTCTCTCCAATGGAACGACTCGGCGGTGGGCTATCTGGGCGAAATTTTCCCTGATCTCCGCGAGGAACTCGGCCTTCCGCCCTTTTTGATCTTGGAACTTGACTTTGAAAGACTGCTTAAGTATGCTCCGCGTGAATTAGCGGTCTGTGCCCTACCGAGATTTCCGTCTGTTGAGCGGGACTTGGCGGTCGTAGTGGATGAAGAGTTCCCGGCTCAGCGGATTATTAGCTGGATAGAAAATCTCAGCCACTCTCTAATTGAAGAGGTGCAAGTGTTCGATCAATACCGCGGTTCTCCCATTCCCGAAGGCAAGAAGAGTCTAGCCTACAAGATCTCGTACCGAGCGGAGGACAGGACTTTGACGGATGCGGAAGTGAATACCCTTCACCAGGATATCATTGCTCAAATGACTCAGCTATTCGGCGCGCAACTTAGAGGATAAGGAGTGAGGTTTCGTAAAAGGAGATATCGGAAATGACTAAAGCTGAAATCATCGCCCATATCTACGAGAAAGTGGGTTTCTCGAAGAAAGAAGCCGCAGATGTCGTGGAAGCCACCTTTGAGATCATCAAAGGACGCTTGGAGGCGGGAGAAAAAGTTAAGATATCGGGGTTCGGCAATTTTGTGGTGAATACCAAGCGGCCCCGAAAAGGGCGCAATCCGCAGACCGGAGATGAGATTATCATTGAAGGTCGCAAGGTCTTGACCTTCAAGCCCAGCCAAATTTTGAAGAAGGGTCTGAATAGCACCTCGCCGTAGCGTAAACCCTTCGAATCATCATGCCTCCAAAACTACCCGACAAGATCTATTTCAAAATCGGTGAGGTAGGCCGGATCGTCGGGGTGGAGCCTTACGTGCTCCGCTACTGGGAGACAGAATTTAAAGTGCTCAAGCCCGGCAAAGCGCCTTCGCAGCATCGGCTCTACAAGAAAAGGGACGTGGAGCTCCTGTTGGACATCAAAAGGCTGCTCTACAGTGAAGGCTATACCATCGAAGGGGCAAGGAAGAGACTCAAACAAGGTAAAAAAGAAGATCGGCAACAACTCCGCCTCCCGCTCTCGGATACCAAATACAAGAACGCTCTCACCAGAATTAAAAAAGATCTCCAGTCTCTCCGCAAGGTTCTCTCCTAGCCCTACGATCATCCAAACCGCCTTAATTGACCCAAGTACCCAAGGATGCTACATTTTCTTTACCTAACCCCATTTGTCGGGGCGTAGCGCAGCCTGGTAGCGCACACGCTTGGGGTGCGTGTGGTCACCGGTTCAAATCCGGTCGCCCCGACCATATTCTCGCATCAATGTGAAATCTCTTGACCACATTTCGCAGGATCTCCCGTGGGCCAGAGAAAAGATGGTCCAGGAGCAGCTCGTGGCCCGGGGAATCAAGGATTCTCGTGTTTTACAAGCCATGTGCAAGGTCCCCAGGCATCTTTTCGTAGAGTCTGCCCTGGCGGGTCGAGTCTATGAGGACGCACCGCTGCCTATCGGTAGCAAACAAACCATCTCGCAACCCTACATGGTAGCAATTATGACTCAATCGTTAGAGTTAAAAGGAGATGAAAAGGTCCTCGAGGTCGGCACCGGATCAGGTTATCAAACGGCAGTCCTCGCCGAGCTTGCCCTGAACATCTTTTCTATTGAAAGAATCCGTTCCCTTGCGTCCCGAGCAAGATCACTCCTGGATGAACTGCGCTATTACAATGTCGCGATCCACGTGGGAGATGGGACATTAGGCTGGTCTGAACATGCCCCTTTCGATGCCATCCTTGTGACCGCAGGCTCCCCTGGTGTGCCTCAGCCCCTTGTGGATCAATTATCCGTGGGTGGAAGGTTAGTGATCCCTTTAGGAGACGACCAATCCCAGGTGCTTAAGCGGATACGGCGTACCGATTCAGGGTTCGAGGAAGAAGAGCTGGGAGACTGTCGTTTTGTTAAATTATGGGGAAAATACGGTTGGCCCGACTGAAGCCAAAGGTTTCCCTCCTTCTGCTTTCCCTTTTGCTTTCCCTTCTTTCTGAAGCCTGTGCTCCCCGGAGAATTTCTCCGCCGCAAAAAAAACAGGGGCTTTACCATATCGTGAGAAGGGGCGAAAACCTGTTTCGTATCGGCAAAGCCTACGACATCCACTACCGGAAGCTGGCCAGGATTAATCGGATCGGGGATCCCAGTGAGATTCGTATCGGACAAAGGATCTTTGTCCCCGGCGCGACACGCCGTCTGCCGGTAAAGATAATTACTCCCTCATACGCCTCTTTAGAACGTCCCAG
>JAUXIP010000186.1 GCA_030620935.1 Deltaproteobacteria bacterium
CCACGTATTACGCCCCGGCAGATCCTGCTGCCTCTACGGGCTGCTTGACCAGCCATCGCTCGCGCATCATCAAATCTTGAACTCTAAGTAGCCCCTCGGTTAATGCTTCGGGCCTCGGTGGACATCCGGGGACGTAGACATCAACAGGAATGATCTTATCCACCCCTTTGCAGACCGAATAGGCCAGCTGAAACAGCCCGCCGCAACTGGCACAGCTCCCCATGGAGATGACTTATTTCGGGTCCGGCATCTGGTCGTAGAGAAGCTTGGTCCGCTTGGCCATTTTATAAGTGAGTGTCCCGGCCACAATCATCAAGTCGGATTGGCGCGGTGTTGCCCGGGGGACACAGCCGAAGCGATCCACATCGGCGCGAGGGCCCCCTGTCTGCATCAGCTCTATTCCACAGCAGGCCAAACCAAACAGCATGTACCACTGCGAAGAGGCTCGACCCCAGTTAAGAATTTTATCGACATTTGTTGTAAAGACTGTCTCGGGCAGTGAATTAAGTAATGGCTTCATAAAAACTCCAATCGCTAGGCTTATACTTTAACCTTTTTAACCCATTCCAGATCCCCTTTAACCCAAGCATAAACCAAGCCGAGAAAGAGGATCCCTACAAAAAGCAAAATTTCCACAAAAGCAAACAGTCCCTGACCGTTTTCGATCCAACTCCGATAAGCCGTCGCTACGGGGAAAATAAAAGCGATCTCTACTTCAAAGATGATAAAAATCAGGGCAATGACATAAAAACGGATATTAAAATTGACCCAGGCACTTCCGGTAGCCGGCTCACCACACTCGTAACTAGAGAGCTTGCGCGCCTGAGGGTTCGACGGGCGGAGAAAACGGCCGATCAATAGGTTAACCCCTACGAAGGCCGCTCCCAGCACCATAAATACTAAAACATTGCCAAAATCAAACAGCATGATGAAATTATACGCCTTTCCAGAATCAATAATTATAGACATAAAATTCCATAACGGTCAACTAAGGTAGATCCCCCTATTTCCCATTGCCATCCTTACTATTTTTGTCTACAGTCTATACCTCAAATCGGCCTAATTCTAGTTAACTGCAGGAGTTGATTTA
This sequence comes from Deltaproteobacteria bacterium, assembly GCA_030620935.1. The sequence continues at coordinate 1,091 of JAUXIP010000186.1, forward strand.
TGCGGGTTGAGACTGAGAGAAAAATGAGGCGCTGGCGGGAGCAGAGATGGCTCCTGGATCAAGTGATCCAAACCAGAGGATTTGACTGGGATCAGGGACGGTCGAGCAAAATTCTACGAAACTGCGGGCCAGGCGTGGCCGGTGATCTTAATGAGATTAGCCGTAGGGTACAGAAGTTTACCGACATTCCTCGGGAGTTCTCTCGGGCGGCAAAGCGCCGTGAAGAACTGGCGCAAGAAGCCGAAAAGGCCGGCCACGAGGTAGAAGCGCGTGAGCACTATTATATCGCGTCGGTTTTTTACACCAACGCCATGTGGGCGATCTATGAAGACGGCAACCCAAAGCGAGTCGACTGGGGGAAAAGAAAAAGGGCCTGCTATGACAAATTTATCCAGTTTGCAGGACGGCCCATCGAGCGTGTGGAGTTGCCTTACAAGGGGAAATCGATTCAGGCTCTCCTGCACCTCCCTGCACGCATGAAAACCGGAGAGAAAGTCCCCTGCGTTCTCTATATTCCGGGGATGGACGGCGTCAAAGAGGATAACCCCCTCTATGGTGATCCTTTTTTGGAGAGGGGGATTGCGGTTCTTGCGATTGACGGTCCCGGCCAGGGGGAGACACGTGCCGGAGGTGTCAAATGCACCGCGTCGAATTATGAAGACGCGGGAAAGCTTGCCTGCGAATACCTGGTTAAGCGGCCGGAGATCGATTCGAACCGCCTTGCAATTATGGGCTCTAGTATGGGCTCCTATTGGGGACCGCGTGTCGCCGCGGCTGAGCCGCGCTTCAAGGCCTGTGCCGTGAGCGGTGTCTGCGTGGAACCGGGACAATTCACGATCTTCAACACGGCTTCGCCGACTTTCAAACTCAACTATATGTACATGTCGGGTTACGACGACGAGGCCGCCTTCGACGAATTCGCCAAGACACTAACGCTCAAAGGAGTCGCGTCCAAAATAGCTTGCCCTTATCTAGTCGTGGCCGGGGAAGATGACGAGCTCTGCCCCATCCAATTTGTCTATGAATTGATGGAAGAAATCCAGAGCCCCAAAGTTTTAGTCGCCTACGAAGGTGAGAAACATTCGATCCGCAACCCTCGAGCCCGGACCCTCATCGTCGATTGGCTCACCGACAGGCTCCAGGGGAAACCATTTAAATCGGAAAAGATTTACGTGGAGATGAGCGGCAAAGAGGTACACACGGAGTGGTGAGGAAGAACGTGTTCGTGATCGTGGTCCGTGTTCGGTGAGTACGAGCCACGCATAATTCTGGATAGCCAATGAGAATTGCCTATGGTGACCTGATCGGGGGAGTCAGTGGTGATATGTTTGCCGCGGCTCTCCTGGATCTTGGGCTCCCGCTGAACCAGCTCAAGGCAGAACTGAAAAAAGTCCCTACACTCAAATACAGACTTGAGGTCACAAAAAAGACCGTTCACTCCATCCGAGCATCACGCTTCCGCGTCATCTGCGGCAAGAAAGAGTCTGATCGCTCTTGGAAACAGATTCGAAGCTTGATTCAACAGAGCGCCCTCGAACCCGGCATCAAAGAAAAGGGGCTCAAGATCTTTACCCGCTTGGCCGAGGCGGAGGGGAAAATCCACGGTGTCTCACCTGACAAGGTCCACTTTCATGAAGTGGGGGCCACCGATTCAATCGTGGACATCATGGCCGCAGCGATTGGTAGCCACTACTTGAAGATCGACTCTTTCCACTTTTCCCGGATTCCACTGGGACGGGGACTTACACGAACAAGGCACGGACCTTTACCTCTGCCTGGGCCGGCCACGTTGGAGCTTCTCAAAGGTCTTCCCGTGGAGTGGATCCACCTCGATGGCGAAACCGTGACGCCCACGGGAGCCGCCATTGTGGCCGCCTTGGGAAACAGTTACGGAGATCAGCCGCAAATGACCATCGAAAAAATCGGTTACGGTGCGGGCCAGAAGGTATTCCCGGATAGACCAAACCTTTTTCGCTTGATTCTCGGAGAGGACGAGGCGTCTTGGAAGCAAGAGGAGATGTTGGTCATGGAAACCAACATCGACGATATGAATCCGGAATTTTATGATTACGTTCTCGATCGCCTCTTTGCCGCAGGCGCTCGCGACGTATTTTTATCGGCGATTCAAATGAAAAAGAACCGCCCCGGAACGTTGCTCCGTGTGATCGCCCAACCGTCTCATAGAGAAAAGATCGCCAAAATCCTCTTTCGCGAGACTTCCACTATAGGCATCCGCTATTACCCAGTGAATCGGATGATCCTCAAGCGCACATCAAAAAAAGTAAAGACCCGATTCGGCCCGGTAAAGGTGAAAATGATTGAAGAACCAGACGGGACCAAAAGAGCGACACCCGAATACGAGGACCTAAAACGAATTGCGACGGCTAAAAAGATACCTTTAAAGGTCCTTTACGACGAGGTGCTAATGGGCCTTAAAACGCAAAACAGCTAATGGGTCAAAGCTCAGCCGATTGCTGGAAAGCGATCGGTCTGAATCGCAAGGTCAGGCAGAAAACGCAAGCCGGACATCCACCATCAACCCTACACACCTAAATTTATGGAAGTCTATCAACCCCTGATGCAAACATGGCACCTATATCGTGATAAGAATAGGTCTGAAATGCGAGCATGGTTTCTGTGCTCAAGATGCTGGTAATCTTACGCATGTGGTTGGTTACTGTGTCTGCCAGATCATCATTATTATTGACTCGAATTATAACCACAAGATCATATCTACCACTAACGGAATAGACCTCCGATACGCCTTTCGTATCCAAAAGCGCTTTAGCAACGTCGTTTATTTTATCCCGCTCTACCGTTAATAAAACGATTGCATTAACCATGGCTAAATCTCCTTAAGGAAGAGACTTCCAACGTAGAATCAATACAAGCACCGGGATCCATTCGATGAGTTCATCCAATAACGTGTCCTACTGAAGCTGTCAACGAGAAAGTCAAAAACTAAAGACTGGCGCGCTTAATTGAAGAACCAGACGGAACAAAGAGAGTTACACTCGAGTAGTCGAATTGCGGCGGCTAAGAAGATGTCTCTGAATTATTTGCGCAAAATAGTGTCCAGCAGTCGGAGGTCTAGCCGCTCCTCGAAAAGATCCGCGAGGGAAGACCGTTTAGCCTCCAAGTCCTCGATGTAAGGAATTTCCCCCAGGCAAGGAACTGCAGAGAGAGAGAGTAATGCCTTAGCATTGGTATCGGAAGCGAGCGATGGTTGGTTCCCCAAATGATTCAGAACGTAGCCATGAACCCGTAGCCCACGGTAGGCGGCGTATTCCAAAGTTAGGAGCAAATGGTTGATAACCCCAAGGCGGTTGGCTGCTACCACCAAAACCGGAAGCTTTAAAAGGCAAGCTAAATCAGCGTAAGTGTAGCTCGGCAGAAGCGGGACGAGAAGCCCGCCGGAACCTTCGACCAAGGTAATGTCGTGCCTTTCGCTGATCTCGCCGTAGAGGGTTTGAAGGTAAGGGATGTTGATTCTTTCCCCTGCCCTCTCGGCAGCCACGCTGGGAGCGAGCGGCTCGGATAAACGATGAGGGCAGATTCTCTCTAGAGGCTCTTGGCAACCGGACGCCTCTTTAAGAGAAAAGGCGTCCTGTGGAAAAAGCCTTCCGTCTCTTTTCTCGCATCCAGTCTCGGCCGGCTTCATGACACCGACTTTACAGCCCATATCTTTTAGGAGAGCGGCGAGGCCACAAGCTACCAGAGTCTTTCCGACACCGGTGTCAGTCCCCGTGATAAAAATGCCACCACCCATAACCCTTAACCCACATCCCAAGGCAAGAGGCTTGAGGCAACAGGCAATAGGCGCCTCTGGGTAGTGCCTCTCGGTTTAACATGTCTCCTCACGCTCTCATCCTCCCGTCTCACGTTTCGCATCGTCATTTCAACTTTCGGTGACTTTTCGAATGGACTCGTAAGTCACATCGACGATCGTTTTCAGTTCTTATTGTGTTTTTGTGAGGGGCGGCATCAGAATGATCACGTCCCCCAAAGGCCGGATCATCACAACTCTCTTGCGCGCTTCCAAAATTATCTTATGTCCTATTCTTTCGGTGGAC
>JAUXIP010000004.1 GCA_030620935.1 Deltaproteobacteria bacterium
CCGGCAGTATTTTGATATAATGCATCCGCATCTTCCCCGATATGTGGGCCAGGACCTTATGACCGTTGCTCAGTGCCACCCGGAACATGGCATTGGGCAGTGTCTCTAAAACGGTCCCGGTGACCTCAATCGCATCCTCTTTGGGCATAAGCTAACAACCATCTCGTTTAATCATATCTTGCTCAAAATATAGGGGCCATTTTTCGTGACGGCTACGGAATGCTCGAAATGGGCCGATAGGCTCCCATCTTTGGTCACTGCAGTCCATCCGTCCTCTTTCATTTCCACTTCATCTCCTCCGATATTCACCATCGGTTCGATAGCCAGGACCATGCCCTCTTTAAGTTTGAGTCCTCGGTCGGGCTCCCCGCAATTGGGGATCGGAGGCTCTTCATGGAGCTTTCTGCCTATCCCGTGGCCGACGAAGACTCTGACGACCGAGAAGCCGGCGCCTTCGACGGTTGCCTGGATCGTTGAAGAGAGATCCCCTAGTCTCTTGCCATCTTGCAGCTGCTTAATACCTTTATACAAAGCCTCCTCGGTCACCTGCATCAAACGCTGGGCCTCTTCGCTCACCTTTCCCACGCCGACCGTAATCGCGGAATCTCCGTAGAAGCCGTCATAGATAACGCCGAAGTCCAGCCCTATAATATCTCCCTCTCGCAGAGCACGGTCCGAAGGGATCCCGTGAACGATCTCTTCGTTGATGGAGGCACAGAGCGAGCACGGGAAGACCCTGCCTGCCATGACATATCCTTTGAACGCCGACCGCGCATTTTTCTTATCAATCAACTCCTCCGCTAAAGCATCCAAGTCCGCCGTTGTGACTCCCGGCGCTATTCTTTCCTTTAGTTCCTGCAAGATTTCGGCCACAATGACATTCGCACGCCTCAGAACTTCGATCTCTCGGGCTGACTTGAGAAAGATCATGACTCAGCATCCCGTAGCGCCCCGAGAATGCGATTTTGGATTTCGCTCACATCTCCTACTCCATTGACCTCCTTGAGCAGACCTTTCTTGATATAATAATCGATTAAGGGCACCGTCTGTCTTCTATAGATTTCCAACCGCGTGCTAATCGTCTCTTCCCGATCATCGTCTCGCTGATACAGACTTCCTCCACACCGGTCACAAAGACCTTTTCGGCTGGGGGGGTCAAAAACTAAATGATAGAGGGCCCCACACTGCTTGCAGGTCCGACGGCCGGCAAGTCTTTGAACGATCCTGTTGTCGGGAACCTGGATACAGAGAACACAGTCGAGTCCCCAACCCTCGTCCTTAAGTATCCTCTCCAACCCCTTTGCTTGGACTACCGTCCTTGGAAATCCGTCTAGGATAAAACCCTTCCGGCAATCTTCTCGACGCAGTCGCTCAGCGGCCAAGTCCAACATGACGTCATCGGAGACTAATTCCCCTTTTTCGACGGATTCGGCAGCTTTTTTTCCTAGAGGAGTTCCTTCTCGAACTGCCTTTCTCAGGATATCTCCGGTTGCCACTTGGCAAGCCCCATATTTTTGTTCTAGAACTCTCGCTTGAGTTCCTTTGCCGGCTCCCGGAGGGCCCAAGAAAATCACGCGCACCACACGCCGACGAGTCAATCTCTAACCTCTTCTACCCCGTAACCGACCCCGCTTCATGAACCCCTCGTAGTTGCGACTGATCAAATGGGTCTCGGCCTGAGCCACGGTATCCAAGGCTACGCCCACTACAATCAGAAGCGCCGTCCCTCCAAAAAAGAAAGGCACGTTGAATTGACTGATCAGGATCGTGGGCAAAAGGGCCACGGCGGAGAGATAAATGGCGCCCCCCAAGGTAACCCTGGAGAGCACGCGGTCGACAAAATCCGCTGTTTTTTGCCCCGGACGTATCCCGGGTATATATCCGCCGGATTTTTTCATATTTTCCGCGACATCCACGGGATTAAAAACCACCGCTGTATAAAAGTAACAGAAAAAGACGATAAGCCCTACGTATAAAATGTTATACAACCACCCTCCGGGCGCCAGATATGTCGCCGCCGCCTGGGCCCAAGGGTGCTCGACAAACTGGCCCATCGTAGCCGGAAAGAGCAGGACCGATGAGGCAAAGATGACGGGAATCACTCCTGCGGTGTTGATCTTGAGCGGCAAATGAGAACTCTGCCCCCCATACATCTTGCGTCCCACAACGCGCTTGGCGTATTGGACCGGAATCCTTCTCTGCCCCCGCTCCATGAAAATGATCACCCCTACCATCACGACTACGAATACCAAGAGAAATAGAGCCACTAATGGCCCCATTACTCCCTCTTGAACATACTGACCGGTCGTCATAACCGCCGACGGCAACCCTGCCACGATACCGGCAAATATGACCAGAGAGATTCCGTTGCCGATTCCCCGCTCCGTGACTTGCTCTCCCAACCACATGATGAAGGCCGTACCTGAAGTCAACGTCAGAACCGTCATCAGACGAAAGCTCCAACCAGGATCCATTACGACTATCTCCCCTCCGGGGCCGCGGGCCGACTCCAGGCCGACGCTGATCATGAATCCCTGAACAATGGAAAGGAGAACCGTTCCATAGCGGGTGTACTGGGTGATTTTCCTCCGACCCACGTCGCCTTCCTTGGAAAGCCGTTCCAAGTAGGGAAAAACCACCGTGAGCAGCTGCAAAATAATCGACGCGCTGATATAGGGCATGATCCCCAGCGCAAAGACCGAGAATCGCTCCAAGGCCCCGCCGGAGAACATGTTGAAAAGCTGAAAAATGTCTCCCTGAAACCGCTCAAAGAAAGCCGCCAGGCCATCCCGGTCGATCCCTGGTGTCGGGATGGCTACGCCTACGCGATACACTGCGAGCATAGCCAAGGTAAAGAGAAACCGGCGTCTCAGCTCCGGGATCTTCGTTGCGTTTTGGAAACCTTCAAGCATGAGAAGCGATCAACTCTGCCTTTCCCCCCGCGGACTCGATCTTTTCCTTTGCCTTCGAAGAAAAACCATGGGCTTTAACAGTGAGCGGCTTGCTCAAGGATCCGTTGCCTAAGATCTTAATCCGCCCTTTGTTGCCGCGGGCCAATCCCCGCTTCAGCAATACTTCAGGCGTCACCTCGCTGCCGGAAGGAAAAGCTTCCAGCTGTTCCAGATTGATGACTGTCGATCTTTTTTTAAACGGGTTGCGAAAACCGCGCTTTGGGATGCGCCGCTGAAGCGGCATCTGGCCTCCTTCAAACCCGGGCCGAACCCCTCCGCCGGCACGAGACCTCTGCCCCTTATGGCCTCTGCAAGAGGTCTTCCCATGTCCTGAGCCGTCTCCTCGCCCCACTCTTTTTTTCTTTTTCTTGGAGCCGGGGTGGGATTTTAATTGACTCAGATGAAGCATAATTATCGGATCTCCTCCAAACCCTTTCCTCTTCGGCCGGCAATCTCCTCGGGAAATTTGAGATCTTTGAGGGCCGCAAAGGTGGCCTTCACCATATTGTGCGGATTGTTGGAGCCCAGGCACTTGGTAAGAACATCCTGAATACCCACTGCCTCTACGACGGCCCGCACACCCCCTCCGGCAATAACGCCTGTCCCTTCAGAGGCAGGTTTCAGGATGACATGGCCCGCGCCGAAATTTCCGGTAACTTCAAAGGGAATCGTTCCGTGAATAACAGGCACTCGGATCAAGCTCTTTTTGGCTTGCTCCAACCCCTTCCGGATCGCCTCTGGGACTTCCTTGGCCTTCCCCATCCCATGCCCTACAACCGACTTGCCGTCTCCCACCACCACCAGAGCATTAAAGCTGAATCGGCGTCCGCCCTTGACCACTTTGGCCACCCGGTTGATATGAACCACCTTCTCTTTTAATTCCAAACCCTGTGTATCAATCCGTTCCAAGCATCCCTCATTATCTAGAGAGTTAAACCACCTTCGCGAGCAGCCTCGGCCAATGCCTTTACTTGCCCATGAAAGCGAAACCCGTTACGGTCAAAAACCACACGGGTAATATTTTCCCTCTTACAGACCTGCGCTAGTGATACTCCCACCTGTTTTGCCGCCTCTACGCCTTTAGTCTTTTTAAGCTTCCCTTTCAGCCCTTTGGAAAGGGCCGAAACGGAAACCAGAGTCACGCCTCTTTCATCGGAAATGACTTGGGCATAAATATACTTTAGGCTCCGGAAAACACAGACGCGGGGACGCGCATCGGTGCCGAAAACCTTCTTGCGCACCCGCTTTTGCCGCTGCCTGCGTCCAACGTCCCGCCGATAGCTCAAAGTCATTTTGTCCCTCAGATTTATGCCTGCCCGGTCGCGCCTACAGCTTTCCCGGCCTTCCGACGAATAACCTCTTCCCGATATTTGATACCCTTCCCCTTATAGGGTTCCGGAGGTCTAAGATCTCGAATCATCGCCGCCGTTAAACCCAAGAGCTGCCTGTCGGCGCTCTGAAGCGTAATGACGGTCTGCTTCTCCACGGTTGCCGTCACCCCGCTAGGGAGAGAAAATTGAATCGGGTGGGAGTAGCCCAGGGCCAAATGGATCTCTTTCCCTTTGACCTCTGCCCGATATCCTACTCCGTTGATCTCGAGAACCTGGGTGAACCCATGGCTCACTCCCTCTACCATGTTGGCGATAAGTTTGCGCACGAGGCCATGCAGTGATTTGGCCTTCCGATCCTCACCCTTGCGCTCGACCTGGATTTGTTTTCCCTCTACCTTGACGTTTATCCCCGACGGGATTTCGCCCGCGAGCTTTCCCTTAGGTCCCTCGACTCGGATCTTCGGACTCTCCAAAGAAATCTTTACCCCGTCAGGAACCGTGATAGGCAATTTTCCAATGCGCGACATTTTTGGACCTACAACTTCACCAAACCGAGCAAATCAGCTCCCCTCCTACATTAGCCTTTTTGGCGTCCCTGTCCACGAGGATCCCTTTCGGGGTCGAGAGGACATTGATCCCCAACCCCCTACGAACCGGAGGAATGTCCCCGGCGCTCACATAGACGCGCAGGCTGGGTCGGCTCACCCGCTTCAGCCGCGAAATGACCGGGTTTTTTTCCTTGTCGAATCTTAGCTGGATGCGTAATTCCTCACCGGGCGCTTCCTTTGCCTTAACCTTCTTGACCTCATGCAGATAACCTTCCGCGACTAACACCCGTGCGATGCTCTCCTTGATGCGTGACCAGGGGATATCCACACTCTCGTGGTGGGCACGGCCGGCATTGCGGATTCGAGTCAACATATCTGCGATCGGATCAGTCATTCCCATATCTCACTCCGAATCTTTACCAACTCGCTTTGATCAACCCGGGTATCTGCCCTTTGCGGGCAAACTCCCTAAGGCAAATCCGACACATCCGAAAACGACGGTAAAAAGCCCTTGGCCGTCCGCAAAGAGGACAGCGGTTATACTGTCGTACTGCGAATTTATTGGGTCTCTCTGCCTTGATCCGAAGACACTTTTTAGCCAAAGAACTCCCCCTCGTCTCTAAGCCGTAAAAGGCATGCCCAAATGCTTGAGCAGCGCCTTGCCTTCTCGGTCCGTTTTCGCCGTTGTAACGATCGACACCGTGAGTCCCCGTGTCTTCTCTACATTGTCGAGCTGGATCTCGGGAAAAATGATTTGTTCCTGCACTCCCAGAGAGTAGTTTCCATGACGATCAAATGAGCGGTCCGAAACTCCCTTAAAATCCCTCACGCGAGGCAAGGCTACATGGATCAGGCGGTCCAAGAACTCGTACATCCGCTCCCTCCTTAACGTAACCATGCATCCGATGGGGGCCCCCTTGCGCAGCTTAAAATTTGCGATGTCCTTCTTGGCCTTGGTGATAACCGGTTTCTGTCCGGTGATGGCCGTGACCTCGGTCGCCACCGAATCCAAAGCTTTGATATTCAGGAGCGCCTCGCCGAGACCGACATTCACCATAATCTTCTCCAGCCTTGGAACCTGGAGTGGGTTTTTGTAACTAAACTCCTTCATCATCGCGGGAATGATCTCATCCTGATATTTTTTCTTCAGTCGCGCCGCCATGGTACGGTTTTTACTTTTTTAGTTGTTAGTTTATGGTTAAGAACCAAAAACTTAGTCTATCGGATCTCCGCAGCGCCGGCAGACCCGTATCTTTTCTCCGTTCTCGAGGACCTTCCTGCCGACTCGAACCGGCGCATTGCACTTGTCACACATCACCATAATATTGGAAACCTGGATGAACGCCTCCTTCTCCAAGATTCCGCCCGGTTGTTGCGGCCCCCGCCCCTTCGTGTGCCGCTTGACCATATTCACCCGCTCGATAATGGCGCCATTTTTGTCCGGCGCCACCCTGAGGACCTTGCCGGTCTTTCCCCGCTCCTTACCGGCAATCACCATGACGCTATCGTTTTTGCGAAAATGCATAGAATTCCAAGTTTTTAGTTGTCAGTTTTTGGTTTTTAGTTATTCGTTTTTCCTAACAACTGAAAACTAAGAACTGGCTTAAAGCACCTCGGGCGCGAGCGAGATGATCTTCATAAATTTTTTTGCCCGGAGCTCTCGCGCCACAGGTCCAAAGATCCGGGTTCCCACCGGCTCCCTCTGGTTATCGATCAGGACGGCCGAATTGTTGTCGAACCTAATATAGCTCCCGTCCGGACGGCCCACTTCCTTTGCCGTCCGCACCACCACCGCCTTCATCACATCCCCCTTCTTGACCTTAGCGTTGGGAATCGCCTCCTTGACTGAAACCACGATGACATCTCCGATCGAAGCGTATTTGCGTTTGCTCCCTCCGAGGACTTTGATGCATTGGACCTTTCGCGCACCTGAGTTATCCGCCACATCCAACACTGTTCTCGTCTGAACCATGAATCATCCCCGTCCAAACGGCTTACGGGACAGCTTGAGCATCGGAAGCCGCCGTTTTCTCCATTTTACCCGCCGTGCTTCGTTCCAAGATTTGACTCACGCGCCAACGTTTACCTCGACTTAAAGGTCGACACTCCACTATAAGCACTCGATCGCCGACTCGACACTCATTTTTTTCATCGTGGGCCTTTACCTTGGTCCGCCGTTTCAGCCTCTTTTTATACTTGGGATGGATCACGACCCTTTCGACGGCGACCACAATGGTCTTCTGCATTCGATCACTGGTCACGACTCCTTTGCGTTCCCTTCTGGTTCCCCGCTGGCTCATACTCCCTTTCTCAAACGCGTGGCTCTTTTTCGCTAAAGACGGTTTCCAATCGAGCCAGATCCCGCTTGGTCTGCTTCAATTTCATAGGGTTTTCCAACCGGCCCGTGGCTTTCCTGAGCTTCAAGTGGAAGATCTCCTCCTTGAACTCGACGCGTTTTTGCGCCATCTCCTCGGAGCTCATTTCGCGCATCTGCTTAGCCTTCATGCGTCACTGCCCCTCTTTCTACGAACAGGGTCGGGATAGATAATTTGTGCGACGCCAACCGGAATGCCTCTTTGGCCAAGCTCCCCTCCACCCCCTCCATTTCAAAAAGGATCCTTCCCGGTTTGATCACGGCAACCCACATTTCCGGCGAACCCTTTCCTTTTCCCATGCGGGTCTCAGCCGGTTTCTTGGTCAACGGTTTGTCCGGGAAGACCCGTATCCACACCTTCCCTCCCCGTTTCATATAACGAGTTAAGGCGATCCGGGCGGCCTCAATCTCTCGCGCGCTCAACCATCCCCGCTCCGCTGCCTTGAGTCCATAGTCGCCGAATGCCAACGTTGAGCCCCTTAGGGCCATCCCGGCCCTTCTGCCCTTTTGCTGCTTTCGGTATTTGACCTTCTTTGGCTCCAGCATATCCGAATCCTCAAAGACCCGCGTAGTCCCTGGTTTTCAGTTCCAAGCTTCAGCCGACAAACTTTCTCGCCACAAAGCATTGGCGAGTCCGTCCAAAGCCTGGTGGCGGACCTAGTTAACCCGAGACTCGAAACTCACACCGCTAAGCGTTCACCCCACAACTCCCAGAGCTGCTTTTTGTTGCTCCTCTTCGTCAGTTAAGACTTCTCCCCGGAATATCCAAGCTTTGACTCCGATGACTCCATAAGTTGTGCGCGACTCGGCGAAACCATAGCTGATATCGGCTCGCAAGGTATGGAGAGGAACCCGCCCCTCCCGATACCACTCGGTGCGTGCAATCTCATGCCCGCCTAATCTTCCGGCACATTGAATCTTAATCCCCTGCGCCCCCATGCGCATGGCCCTGGAAACGCTCTCTTTCATCGCTCGACGGAAAGCCACCCGGCGCTCCAATTGCAAAGCCACGTTCTCGGAAACGAGTTGCCCATCCAAATCCGGACGGCGCACCTCGTGGATGTTAATATAAGTTTCCCGATCCGCAAGCTTGGCGATCTCTTCCTTCAGCTTCTCAATTTCCGCGCCTTTTTTGCCGATCACGATCCCGGGGCGAGCCGTAAAGATGTTGATCTTGGCTTTGTTGGCGGCCCTTTCGATCTCGATTTTCGAAATTCCGGCATGGTAGAGACGTTGCTTCAGAAACTTTTTAATCTTTATATCTTCGTGCAGGAGCTTCGCGTAATCGTGACGCGCGTACCATTTGGAATCCCAAGACTCAATCACTCCGAGCCGAAAGATTTTTGGATGTGTCTTCTGACCCATTAGCGTTTATTCCTTCTCATTGATCTCATCCAAAACGACGGTAATATGACTCAGGCGCTTTCGGACGCGTGTGGCCCGGCCCTGAGCCCGGGGCATAAATCGCTTCCACATCCCCCCCTCACCTACTGTGACTCGCTTCACATAGAGACGGTCCACGTCGATGTTTTGAGTGCCCTCCGCATTGGCCACTGCCGACTGTACGGTCTTGGCTACAATGGCGGCGGATCGCTTAGGAACAAACTTCAATATATTGAGGGCCTCTTCAACTCCCCTTCCCCGGATCTGATCCACCACCAACCTCACCTTACGGGGCGAGAGTCGGACATACTTTGTGACGGCGCGCGTTTCCATGACGTTATATAAACCTTAGGCTCCTGTCTTCGGGGCGGCCGGTGCCTTAGGGGCGGCAGCAGCAGGCGCCGGAGCTCTTGCAGAAATCGCCTCTTTGGCTTCTCCTTTTCGATCTCCGGAATGGACGTAAAAGGTGCGAGTAGGGGCAAATTCCCCCAGCTTATGACCCACCATATTTTCCGTGACGAAGACCGGGATAAATTTTCTCCCGTTGTGCACGGCGATGGTGTGGCTGACCATTTCCGGAGTGATCGTGGAACGTCGAGACCAGGTTTTCAGGACCCTCTTTTGCCCGCTGTTATTCATCGCTTCGATTTTGCGCCCCAGATGTTCGTCGACAAAGGGTCCTTTTTTAACCGAGCGTGCCATTGTTATCAACCCCCTTTGCGTTTAACAACCCTACGCTGCACGATATATTTATCCGACGTCTGGCGCTTTCTCGTCCTATACCCTTTTGTCGGTTTTCCCCAAGGCGTCTGAGGATGGTTACCTTTAGAACGGCCTTCGCCTCCTCCATGAGGATGATCCACCGGATTCATCGCCATTCCCCGAGTCACCGGTTTTCTGCCCAACCAACGCATCCTTCCCGCCTTGCCATACGAGATATTTGCCTGATCGAGATTTCCCACCTGTCCCACAGTGGCGCGGCATTCCACCAACACCCTGCGAAGCTCCCCGGAGGGAAGCTTCAAGAGCGCATAACCGCCTTCCTTCGCCATCAGCTGTGCACCGGCGCCGGCGCTCCGGGCCATTTGTCCCCCTTTTCCGATCTTGAGCTCAATGTTGTGAACCACGGTCCCCATAGGGATAGACTTCAAAGGAAGCGAGTTGCCCGGCTTAATATCCACCTCGTCATCTCCGGCAATCACCTCATCGCCCACCCGCAGCTGGTTCGGCGCCAGAATATAGCGCCGTTCCCCGTCGGCATAACAGAGCCGGGCGATGTTGGCGGAACGGTTGGGATCATACTCGATCGTCTCCACCCTCGCCGGAACACCCTTTTTGTCGCGTTTAAAATCGATCAACCGATAGAGGCGTTTATGACCGCCGCCTCGATGATACAGGGTAATGCGTCCGGTATTGCTCCTGCCGCCACTCCGCTTCAGAGGGCGCAGCAATCCCTTCTGCGGCCCCTTATGGGTAACCTCTTCAAAGGTAAGGCCGGTACGAAACCGCTTCCCGGGAGAAGTAGGCTGATAATTTTTAATGGCCATTTTACGATTTTTGCTTTTAGATTTAATCGACAATCGACAATCTAAAATGAACTACGCCCCACCCACAAAGTCTATTTTGTCCCCTTCCTTTAACGTCACATAGGCTTTTTTCCATTGAGCCAAGCGGCCCGAATTTTTTCCTACGCGCCGCACTTTTCCGAGGTACCTCATCATTCGCACCTTAACGACCTTCACTTTGAAAATCGATTCAACGGCCTTTTTGACCTCAATCTTGTTGGCATCGGGCCGTACTTTGAAAAGGACTTGGTTCATCTCGCTGAGCAGAGATCCCTTCTCGGTAATCAAAGGGGCCTGGATCACCTCGTGGTGCTCTTTCATACGGCCAACCCCGATCCCAGATGTTTCTGAAAGACAGTTGATATAAACTTCACTAGATTCCTCTGTCCGGCCATTTTTTACCGACTTACCCAACTTCCTTTTGGATCGGGGCCAACCTCTCCTCGATAAGCTTGAGCGCCTCCTCGGTCAAAATGAGATGCTCGTGGTGGAGCAAATCATAGACGTTGAGCCCTTCCACCCGGAGCACTTTAACGGTCGGAAGATTCCGCGCCGAGCGCTCCACCTTATCATCCGGTTGAGGAATAACGATAAGGGCATTCTTAACCTGAAGATCCTCCAGCATCTTTTGCATCACCTTGGTCTTGGGCTCGGGCAGCTCCAACTTATCCACTACGATGATCTTTCCATCCTGGTTCTTCGAACTCAGGGCCGAAAGAAGGGCCTTCCTACGAGCCTTTTTAGGAAGACGATAGGAATAGTCCCTTGCTTGAGGGCCGAAAGTAGTTCCGCCGCCGACCCATAGAGGTGATCGCGTGCTACCGGCGCGAGCCCTTCCGGTTCCTTTCTGGCGCCAGGGTTTTTTTCCGCCGCCGCGCACGAACCCCTTGGTTTTGGTCGATGCCGTGCCCGCCCGACGATTGTTGAGCTGCATTACGACTACCTGCTGGAGAAGATGAGGCCGGACTTTGATTCCGAAGATCCCGCTCTTCAGCTCGGGATGAATGACCTGAACTTCCATCCCTATCTTTCTCCCTTCACTGCTTTCCAAATAAGCAGGACTCCGCGTTTGGCGCCGGGGACGGCCCCTTTCACCAAAAGGAGATCTCCGTCCGGTCGGATCGCAACCACCTCGAGGTTCTGTACCGATGCTCTCTTGTTACCCAATTGGCCTGCCATCTTTTTGCCCTTGAATACCCGGCCAGGGTACGAACGGTTGCCGATCGATCCTCCATGGCGAAAAGATTCGTGCGTGCCGTGGGAAGCGGGGAATCCTCTGAATCTCCACCGTTTGACCACCCCGGAAAAACCTTTCCCCTTCGACGTCCCGGAGACATCAATCCGATCCCCCTCCTTAAAAAGTTCCGACACTTTGACTTCCTGCCCAACTTCGTACTTCGAAACATCCTCCAAGCGAAACTCGCGCAAGACCTCAAACGCCCCCTTGCCGACTTTTCCCATATGGCCTTGCTCGGGTTTATTGACTCTTTGGCTCTTCTTGGTTCCGAAGCCCAACTGGACGGCATTGTAGCCGTCCTTCACCGTCTCCTTTTTTTGCACCACAACGCACGGACCGGCCTGGATCACCGTGACGGGAACCATGCTCCCGTCAGCGCCGAAAACTTGCGTCATCCCGACCTTTTTTCCTATAAGTCCCGACATACAAATACTAGAATTCAGGAGTCAGTAATCAGAAGCCAGAAGCCAGAAGCCACCGCCCGCAACCCATTGTGAATTCTGAATTCTGAATCCTTATTATTGCAGCTTGATCTCCACATCCACGCCGGCTGCCAACTCCAACTTGCCCAAGGCATCTATGGTCTGCTGAGTAGGATCCAGGATATCCAGCAGGCGTTTGTGAGTGCGAATTTCAAACTGATCTCTCGATTTCTTGTCTACGTGGGGAGAGCGGTTGACCGTAAACCGCTCGATGTGCGTCGGAAGAGGAATAGGCCCTGCGACTCTCCCGCCGGTTCGCCTGACGGTCTCCACAATCTCTCCCACCGACTGGTCCAAAACCCGGTGGTCATAAGCTTTCAGCCGAATCCGGATCTTCTCGTTCATATTTCGCTCAATTCGATACTACAGCCCCACGGCCTTCGCACTGATCTCTTCGGAGATCTGTGCAGGCACCGGCTTATAATGAGAAAATTGCATGGTATAGGTAGCCCTGCCTTGGGTCATCGAGCGCAGGTCCGTCGCATACCCAAACATCTGAGCTAAAGGAACACGCCCTTCGATGGCCTGAGCTGCCGACCGGGGGTCCATGCCGAGGACTTTTCCGCGTCGAGAGCTGATATCCCCAATGACCTCTCCCATAAACTCCTTCGGCACCACCACTTCTATTGCCATGATCGGCTCCAGAAGCACGGGGCTTGCCTTGCTCACGGCCTCCTTGAAGGCCATAGAGCCGGCTATCTTAAAGGCGATCTCCGAAGAGTCAACATCATGGTAACTGCCGTCTAAGAGCGTAGTCTTGACATCGACTACCGGATAACCCGCCAAGGGACCGCTCTCCAGCGCTTCCTTGATACCTCTTTCCACCGCGGGGATGTACTCTCGTGGGATACGTCCCCCTCTAACCGCGTCGACGAACTCAAAGCCCTTGCCGGGCTCTTGAGGCTCTACCTTGATATAAACATGTCCGTATTGTCCCCGGCCTCCGGTTTGACGGATGAACTTTCCTTCCCGCTCCAATGCCTTGCGGATGGTCTCCTTGTAGGCCACCTGGGGCTTCCCGACATTCGCCCCTACGTTGAATTCCCGAAGCAGCCGATCCACGATAATGTCTAAATGCAGCTCCCCCATGCCTGAAATGATGGTCTGTCCGGTCTCTTCATCGGTGCGTACTTTGAAGGACGGATCTTCGGTAGCCAATTTTTGCAGCGAGAGTCCGAGCTTTTCCTGGTCGGCCTTGCTCTTCGGCTCGATTGCAATTGATATCACAGGCTCCGGAAATTCAATCGATTCCAAAATAACAGGGTGGCTTTCATCACAGAGCGTATCGCCGGTGGTGGCGGTCTTTAAACCCACGGCCGCGGCAATATCGCCGGCGTAGACCTCCTTGATCTCTTCGCGTTTATTGGCGTGCATCTTTAAGAGACGGCCGATCCGCTCCCTCTTTGCCTTGGCGGGATTGTAAACACTGGAGCCGGAGAACAGGGCGCCGGAGTAGACACGGAAAAAGGTCAGCGAGCCCACAAACGGATCCGTCATGATCTTAAAGGCGAGCGCCGAAAACGGCGCGTCATCCTTTGGAAGTCTCTCTTCCTCCTCCTGAGTAACCGGATTCTCACCTCGAACCGCAGGGACATCCAAGGGAGAAGGCAGGTAGTCGACCACAGCGTCGAGTAGAGGTTGAACCCCTTTGTTCTTAAAGGAGGCGCCGCACAGGACCGGGACCAGCTTGAGATCAAGCCCGGCCTTGCGAATGGCCTTGCGGAGCTCGGCTTCGCCGATCTCTTTACCCTCCAGGTACTTCTCCATAATAGACTCATCGCAGTCCGCTACCGCTTCCAAAAGTTTTTCCCGATATTCTTTCGCCTGGTCCAACAGGTCAGCGGGAATCGTTTCCACCTGATATTGGGCTCCCAGACTTTCGTCCTCCCACAAAATCGCCTTCATCTGAATCAGGTCGATAACTCCCTTGAACCGGTCCTCGGCTCCAATAGGAAGCTGGATCGGGAGCGGACGGGCACCCAGGCGATCTTGAATCATTCGCACCGCGCGAAAAAAATCCGCCCCTACACGATCCATTTTATTGACGAAGGCGATGCGGGGAACTTTATATTTGTCCGCCTGACGCCAGACCGTCTCAGTCTGCGGCTCCACCCCTCCGACGGAACAGAAAACCCCGATGGCCCCGTCCAAAACTCTCAGCGACCGCTCGACTTCAATGGTAAAATCGACATGCCCTGGCGTATCGATGATGTTGACTCGGTGGTCACGCCAAAAACAGGTGGTGGCAGCCGAGGTAATCGTGATCCCCCGTTCCTGCTCTTGAACCATCCAGTCCATCGTGGCGGTCCCCTGATCCACTTCGCCGATCTTATAGTTGATTCCCGTATAGTAGAGAATCCGCTCGGTCGTCGTGGTCTTCCCCGCGTCGATATGGGCCATGATGCCGATATTACGGTTCTTATCTAAAGGAACAATCCGTGCCATGTCTCGTCGCTAGCGGAAAAAAAGAAGGCGGTGCAACCCCGCCTCCTTATCTCTGCGTAGTTCTTAAAATGATCCTACCACCGGTAATGGGCAAAGGCCCGATTGGCCTCCGCCATCCGATGGGTATCTTCTTTCTTTTTTATGGCCCCTCCGCGATTGGCGGCGGCATCCACCAGCTCGCCCGCCAGCTTTTCCTCCATCGACTTTCCCGTGCGGGTCCGGGCGGATTGGATCAGCCAGCGCATTCCTAAAGAGAGGCGGCGCTGCGGGCGAACCTCTATTGGAACTTGATAGGTGGCGCCCCCCACCCGTCTGGAGCGGACCTCGACTACCGGCTTGGCATTGTCCAAGGCCCGTTTAAAAACTCCCAGGGGCTCCGCTTTTGTCTTGGCCCCGGCGATCTCAAGAGAACGATAAAAGATCCTCTCGGCCACGCTCTTTTTGCCGCGCTCCATGATCGCGTTGACGAATTTAGCGACCATTTTGTCCCCGTATTTCGGGTCCGGTAGAATCTCTCTTTTTCTTACTTCCCCTTTGCGCGGCATCTTTTCCTACTTTGGTTTTTTGGCCCCGTACTTGGAGCGCCCCTGGCGCCGTTCTTGAACCCCGATGGAGTCCAGGGTTCCGCGAATAATGTGGTAGCGCACGCCGGGCAAGTCTTTCACCCTCCCGCCTCGAATCAAGACCACTGAGTGCTCCTGAAGATTATGCCCAACACCGGGAATATAAGAAGTCACCTCTATCCCGTTGGTCAGACGGACTCGCGCTACCTTGCGAAGAGCCGAATTTGGCTTTTTCGGGGTTGAGGTATAGACCCGAGTGCATACCCCCCGTTTTTGGGGGCATCCCTGTAGGGCTGGAGCGGTATTTTTTCGCCGCTGTTTTTCTCTGCCGGCGCGTACGAGTTGATTAATTGTGGGCATCTCTCACCTAACACGCCGGCCTTTGATTACAACAGTATCTACCTAAACTTTTAGATCTACCAGACATTCTTATTGTTGTCAAAGTCTGCCTCCTATGCCTCTTGTGCTTCCGCAATGTCCAATTCCGAAGCCTCCGGCTCTTCTATTTCCAGCTCCACCTTTGTGTATTGCGAGAGTCCCGTGCCTGCCGGGATCAGCCTCCCCATGATCACATTTTCCTTAAGCCCGCTCAGGACATCCACCTTCCCGTGAATGGCCGCTTCAGTCAAGACCTTAGTGGTCTCTTGGAAGGATGCGGCGGATATAAAGCTTTCCGTCGACAGAGAAGCCTTGGTGATCCCCAGAAGAAGGGATTCGGCAACCGCGGGTTTTCCCCCTTCTGAAACCAATCTCTGATTTTCCTCCTCAAAGCGCCATTTCTCCACCTGGTCTCCGACGAGAAAATCGGTATCGCCCGGCTCCTTGATCCTGACACGGCGCAGCATTTGCCGCACAATAACCTCGATATGTTTGTCGTTGATGCGCACGCCCTGCAGGCGATAAATCTCCTGAACTTCATCGACCAGATATTTGGCCAAGGCCTTCTCTCCCAGGATGTTAAGAATGTCATGCGGATTGGAAGAGCCGTCCATCAAGGATTCGCCGGCTTTGACGCGATCCCCTTCGTGGACGCTGATGTGTTTCCCTTTTTGAATCAGGTATTCTCTGGGCTCCCCGACCTCCGGCGTGATGATAACTTTCCGCTTTCCCTTGGTATCTTTGCCGAAGGAGACTACTCCGTCAATCTCGCTGATAACGGCAAACTCCTTAGGCTTGCGCGCCTCGAAGAGTTCGGCCACGCGCGGGAGCCCCCCAGTAATGTCTTTGGTCTTTGTCGTCTCGCGCGGCATCTTGGCCAACACATCGCCGGGAGCCACCGTTCGCCCTTCTTGAACGTTTATATGAGCACCGACCGGCAAGAGATACCGGGCCTCCGCTCTCTGGGCCACACGAGTGGTCTGTCCCTGCGTATCCTTAATCGATATGCGCGGCCGCCTCTCGATATCCTTAAAATCGACGATCACTTTGGTGGAGAGACCGGTCCTCTCATCCACTTTTTCCTCCATCGTTACTCCCTCGACCAAATCCCCGAACTTGATGATGCCACCCACCTCCGTGAGGATCGGAATGGTATAAGGATCCCATTCCGCTATAAGCTCACCGGCTTTTGTTTTAGCCTTGTCTTTTTTCTTCAGCTTCGCCCCGTAGACCAAAGGATAACGCTCCCGCTCTCTCTGTCTCCCTTTGGTCCCCCCTTCCGGGTAATCGATAACAGCAACCTCGCCGTTGCGATTCATCACCACGAGATCTCCCTCATTGTTCGCGACGGTGTTGACATTGATCAACTTGATAAAACCGTCGTTGCGGGCCTCCAGGGTCGTTTGCTCGGCCCTTCGGCTGGCCGTTCCCCCGATATGGAAAGTCCGCATGGTCAGCTGCGTCCCCGGCTCTCCGATGGATTGAGCAGCGATGACGCCGATCGCCTCGCCCATATGCACCATGTGTCCGCGCGCCAGATCCCGACCGTAACACAGCGCGCAAACCCCGCGCTTGGACTGACAGGTCAGCACGGAGCGAATCTTGGTCCGCTCTATCCCTGCCTCATCGATGCGCCAGACAAGGTCCTCATCGATCTCTTTGTTGGCCTTGACAATCACGTCTCCGGAAAAGGGGTCTTTGATATCCTCCAAAGCGACTCTTCCCAGCACGCGATCTCCCAGAGGCTCGATGACCTCGCCTCCCTCCATCAACGGGGCCATTTCGATACCATCCAACGTCCCGCAGTTCTCCTCTGCAATGACCGAGTCCTGAGCTACGTCCACCAACCGGCGCGTCAGATACCCTGAATTGGCGGTCTTGAGCGCCGTATCGGCCAATCCCTTGCGGGCCCCGTGTGTGGAGATAAAATATTGCAACACCGTCAGCCCCTCACGGAAGTTGGCGGTGATTGGCGTTTCAATGATCTCGCCCGACGGCTTGGCCATCAGCCCGCGCATACCCGCGAGCTGGCGAATCTGCTGGGCGCTTCCCCGCGCCCCGGAGTCCGCCATCATGAAAATCGGATTAAAGCTCGGAACCGTGATCTTATGTCCCTTCTCATCGGTGAGGGACTCTGTTCCAATCTCGCGCAGCATCTCATCGGCAATCATATCCGTTACCTCGGCCCAGATATCCACCACCTTGTTGTAACGCTCTCCGTCGGTGATCAGTCCGTTCTTATACTGCTCTTCGATCTCGCGCACATCGTCGTAGGCCTTTTTGAGCAGCTCCGGCTTACTCGCCGGAACCACCATATCTTTGATGGCGATAGAGATCCCTGCCTTGGTGGCATACTCAAAACCGATATCTTTGAGCTTATCGGCGAGAATGACTGTCGCCTTGTTCCCTGCCAAGCGATAGCTGAGATCAATAAGGTTTCCCAGCTCTTTCTTTTTCATCACCCGATTGACCTCTTTAAAGGGAATCTCGGAAGGCACCACATCGTAGAGGAGAACTCTACCGACCGTCGTTTCAGGTCTCTCTCCGTTGACCCGAACGGAGATTACGGCTTGGAGATCGAGCTCGCCCTGGTCATACGCGATGCGCACTTCCGACAAATTGGCGAACAACTGTCCTGTCCCTTTAACATTGGGCCGCTCTCGAGTCATGTAATAGAGCCCCAAGACGATATCCTGTGTGGGGACGATAATCGGCTTGCCGTTGGCGGGGGACAAAACGTTATTGGTCGACATCATAAGGGTTCTTGCCTCGACTTGCGCTTCGACGGAAAGAGGGACGTGGACCGCCATTTGGTCGCCGTCGAAATCGGCGTTATAGGCGGCGCACACAAGCGGATGAAGCTGGATTGCCTTGCCCTCTATGAGCATGGGCTCAAAGGCCTGGATTCCGAGCCGGTGTAGAGTCGGCGCCCGGTTGAGCAAGATCGGGTGTTCACGAGTGACCTCATCGAGGATGTCCCAAACCTCAGGCCGTTCCTTCTCGACCATTTTTTTGGCGCTCTTGATGGTCGTGACAAATCCCCTCTCCTCCAACTTGTTGTAGATGAAGGGTTTAAAAAGCTCCAAGGACATCTTTTTGGGCAATCCGCACTGGTGCAACCGAAGCTCGGGCCCGACCACGATGACCGAGCGACCTGAGTAATCGACTCTTTTCCCTAGAAGGTTTTGACGAAAACGGCCGGTCTTTCCTTTGAGCATGTCGCTCAGAGATTTGAGGGGCCGACGGTTCTGGCCGGTGATCGCTCTACCCCTGCGCCCGTTGTCGAATAGGGCATCCACGGCCTCTTGCAGCATTCGTTTTTCGTTGCGAATGATCATGTCCGGGGCATTAAGCTCCATGAGCCTTTTAAGGCGATTGTTCCGGTTGATCACCCGGCGGTAGAGATCATTGAGATCCGAAGTGGCAAAACGGCCTCCGTCTAAAGGCACCAGCGGGCGGAGATCCGGCGGAATCACCGGGACCACCTCGAGGACCATCCACTCGGGCCGATTCCCCGAGGTCTTAAAGGCCTTAAGCACCTTGAGCCGTTTGGACACCTTCTTGCGCCGCACCTCGGAGTTGACATCCCGCATCTCCTGGCGCAGCTCTTCGGAAAGCTTCTGAACATCCACGGCCGCAAGCAGCTTACGGACCGCTTCCGCGCCCATCTGGGCAGTAAAATTCGGTCCATACTCTTCAAGGGCCTTGCGATAACGGCTCTCCGTGAGGAGTTCCTTGTATTGTAAAGGAGTCGATCCCGGATCGAGCACAACGTAGGATTCGAAATAAAGGACCTTCTCGATGTCCTTAAGTGACATATCGAGAAGAGCGCCGATGCGACTCGGGAGGCTCTTCAAGAACCAGATGTGGACTACCGGGGTGGCCAACTCGATATGGCCCATTCGCTCTCTGCGAACTTTAGATTGAATGACCTCGACACCGCACTTCTCGCAGACCACGCCGCGGTGGCGCATTCTTTTATATTTGCCGCAGTTGCACTCGTAGTCTTTGGTAGGGCCGAAAATTTTAGCGCAAAACAGACCGTCGCGCTCGGGCTTGAAGGTCCGGTAGTTGATCGTTTCCGGCTTTTTGACCTCGCCGTGAGACCAAGAGTGAATCTTGTCCGGGGAGGCAAGAGCAATTTTAATTGCGTTGAAGCTTAAAGGATTCTTCGGCTTTTCAAAAAGATTGAATAGATCTTCCATGAGAGTCCACCCCCATTCTCATTCCCCGAGAACTTCTCGGGAGTCTTTATCGGTCCTCCACCAGATTCACATCCAAACCTAGACTCTGCAATTCTTTAACCATCACGTTGAAGGACTCCGGCAAACCCGGTTCGAGAAGACTCTCCCCTTTGACGATGGCCTCGTACATGCGAGTCCTACCAATGACATCGTCCGATTTTACGGTGAGCATCTCCTGGAGGGTGTACGCGGCACCATAGGCCTCCAGCGCCCATACCTCCATTTCGCCGAGCCGTTGCCCGCCGAATTGCGCCTTTCCACCCAGCGGCTGCTGGGTGACGAGCGAATAGGGACCCGTGGAGCGTGCGTGGATTTTGTCATCCACTAAGTGATGGAGCTTCATCATATACATGATCCCCACGGTAACCTTCTGATCAAAGGGCTCTCCGCTCCGACCGTCAAAAAGGGTCACCTGACCCGTAACCGGAAGCCCTGCCTTCCTCAGGAGATTGAAAATATCCTCCTCCATCGGCCCGTCGAAAACCGGCGAGGCCATATGAATGCCGGCGCAGTATTTCTCCGCCAGCTTAAGAGCATCCGGATCTTTGATGCCGTCAATAAACTCGCTGGTCTCCCGAGAGCCCAAATATTCTTTAAGCCGGCGACGAACAACCTCCACCTCCGGCCGCCCGTTGTGCAGTAGCTCGTCGATCTGCTTCCCTAAACTGCGCGCCGCCCAGCCCAAATGGGCCTCCAGAATCTGACCCACATTCATCCTCGAAGGAACCCCCAAGGGGTTCAACACAATATCCACTGGGGTGCCGTCATCGAGAAAGGGCATATCCTCCTCGGGCAGGATGCGAGAGATGACCCCTTTGTTCCCGTGTCGACCTGCCATCTTATCGCCCACCTGGAGCTTGCGCTTGACGGCGACAAAGACCTTAACCATCTTGATGACCCCGGGGGGAAGCTCGTCTCCGCCTTTGAGCTTGTTGATCTTGTCTTGGAAGACCACCTTGATGAGATCCACTTGCTCTCGGGTACTGTCTACGATGCGCCTGAGCTCCGCCTCCACCGATTCATCATCGACGCGAATCTCCCCCCAATAGGCCATGGGGATCTGCTCCAGATCTTCCTCGGTGACCTCCTTCTCTTTGTTTAAAAGCACTTTCCGCTCGTCGTCGCTGAGGCGCGTGACGGAACTGCGCCCGACCAGGAGTTTCTTCAGGCGCTTGAGGGCTCCGTCATGGATGATGCGGATCTCTTCGTGTTGATCTTTTTCCAGGCGGCTGATCTCTTCATCCTCAATCTCCCGGCTTCTCTCGTCTTTATTCAATCCCTTGCGAGAAAAAATCCGCACGTTAATGACCGTGCCTTCCACCCCGGGTGGAACCCGTAGAGAGGTATCCCGCACCTCCCCGGCTTTTTCCCCGAAGATCGCCCGCAAGAGCTTTTCTTCCGGAGAAAGCTGGGTTTCGCCTTTTGGAGTGATCTTGCCCACGAGGATGTCGCCCGGCTTCACTTCCGCGCCGATGCGGATGATGCCGCTCTCATCCAGATCGACCAGGGCCTCGTCTCCGACATTGGGAGTATCCCGCGTGATCTCTTCAGGACCCAATTTGGTATCGCGGGCAACGCACTCGAACTCCTCGATGTGGATGGAGGTGAAGACATCCTCTTTGACCACTCGTTCGCTGATCAGGATCGAGTCCTCGAAGTTATACCCGCCCCAAGGCATCAGCGCGACCATAACGTTGCGGCCAAGGGCCAGCTCTCCCATCTCCGTCGATGGTCCATCCGCGATGATATCATCCGTCTTCACGTGGTCCCCTACTACGACAATCGGCCGTTGATTGATGCAGGTGTTCTGATTCGATCGCTGATACTTCACGAGACTGTAGATATCCACCCCCGTATCTTTGGCTCCGGTAGGCCGGTCCGCCTTAACAACGATCCGGGTCGAGTCGACACTCTCCACCACTCCATCGCGTCTGGCGACCACCGTCACTCCGGAATCCCGCGCCACCACTTTCTCCATTCCGGTTCCGACCAAGGGCGCCTCGGTGCGAAGCAAGGGAACCGCCTGACGTTGCATATTCGATCCCATGAGGGCCCGGTTGGCATCGTCGTTTTCCAAAAAGGGAATGAGAGCGGCGGCAACGCTCACCAGCTGGTTCGGTGAGACGTCCATATAGTCGACCTCATTGGGTCGGGCCATGACGAACTCGCCGCCCTTGCGAGCAGAGACGAGCTCGACCGTAAAAGCGCCTCGACCATCGATGGGCGCGTTGGCCTGCGCAATCACATGGTCTTCTTCTTCAAGAGCGGAGAGATAGTGAATGCGATCCGTGACCCGTCCGTTTTCAACCTCTCGGTAAGGAGTCTCGATAAAGCCAAACTCGTTGACCCTCGCATAGGTTGTCAGCGAGGCGATCAGACCGATGTTCGGACCCTCCGGGGTTTCGATAGGACATACCCGCCCGTAATGAGTCGGATGCACATCTCGGACCTCAAATCCCGCCCGCTCTCGCGTGAGCCCCCCCGGCCCCACGGCCGAAAGACGGCGCTTGTGCGTCACTTCCGAAAGAGGGTTGGTCTGGTCCATAAACTGGGAGAGCTGGCTGGAGCCGAAAAATTCCTTAAGCGCGGCCGAGACCGGCTTGTAGTTGATCAACTCTTGAGGCATCAGAGTCTCGATATCCTGCAGGCTCATCTTTTCCTTGATCACTCTTTCCATCCTGACCAGCCCGACGCGGAAATGGTTTTCCACGAGTTCCCCGACCGCTCTTATGCGACGGTTGCCGAGATGGTCAATATCGTCCACGGAGCCGTTGCCATTTTTTAGCTCCAAAAGGTAACCAACCACCTCGAGAATATCCTCCTTGCGCAGCGTTCCTTGCTCCAAGGGCACATTAAACTTGAGCCGGTGGTTCAATTTGAGTCTCCCCACCTTCGAGAGATCATAGCGATCCGGGTTGAAAAAGAGGTTGTTGAAAAAACTCGTCGCCGATTCGGCAGTCGGAGGATCTCCCGGCCTGAGTCTCCGGTAGATCTCCAATATGGCCTCTTGCGGAGATTGGATCTTGTCTTGAAACAGCGTGTTGCGCAAATAGGGACCCACATGGTTGTCGTCAAAAAAGATTACCTCGACCTGCGTGATTCCCTTTTCCCGGATAAGATCGAGCTTCTCCTGGGAGATTTCCTGGTTACATTCCACCAGAACTTCCTGGCTCTTAGAATCAACGATGTCGTGTGCTGCGACGCGTCCGACGACATCGTCCCATGAGATCGGAATCTGCTTGATCCGAGATTGCTCAATCTGGCGGATCAAGGGCCGAGTCAACTTTTTTCCTTCCCGTACAATCAGTTCGTTGCTCTTAGGATCGCGCACGTCGGCGCCTGCTTTGACTCCCATGAGCTGATCGCCCTTGAACGCCAGCGTAGGTTTGCGCCCCTCGAACGAGATAACATCGGCCTTGTAAAAGTAGTTGAGCAAATCCTCAGTGGTCATCCCCAACGCCCTGAGCAACACGGTGGCATGAAATTTACGCCGCCGATCAATGCGGACGTAAAGGACATCTCTGGGGTCAAATTCAAAGTCGAGCCAGGAGCCTCGATAGGGGATGACTCTGGCGGAGTAGAGGAATTTTCCGCTGGCATGGGTCTTTCCTTTATCGTGCTCGAAAAAGACCCCGGGCGAACGATGGAGCTGGCTGACGATAACCCGCTCCGTCCCATTGACCATAAAGGTCCCGTTCTCCGTCATTAACGGGATCTCGCCAAAATAGACCTCTTGTTCCTTAACGTTCTTAATACTACGGCTGCTGGTCTGAGAATCCACGTCCCACAGAACCAACTGGACGGTAACTTTCAGCGGAGCGGCATAGGTCATGCCGCGCTGGTGACATTCCTCCACGTCGTATTTAGGCTCTCCGAGACTGTAGCTGACGAATTCAAGGGAGGCGGTTTCATTGAAGTCTTTGATGGGAAAGACGGATCGAAATACCTCCTGCAATCCTAGGTTTTGTCGCTGGGTCGCAGGGACATCCTTTTGCAGAAAAGATTCGTAAGACTTCTTTTGGATTTCGATCAAGTAAGGCAGGTCGATGATCTTTTTGATCCGACCGAAATTGCGGCGGAATCTTAGATTATGAGCCACTTGAAATGCCATCTTTACTCCTCGTTGAAACAGCTTTCAGTTATTAGCTGTCGGGGGTTAGACGCCACGCTTCCACAAGCTAAAAACTAACGACTAAAAACGAATCGCTACTTGATCTCGACTTTGCCGCCCACGTCTTCAATCTTCTTCTTGACGGTCTCCGCCTCAGCCTTGGGAAGACCTTCCTTAATCGGCTTAGGTGCGCCATCCACGAGATCCTTCGCTTCCTTCAAGCCCAAACCGGTGAGTTCGCGCACGACCTTAATCACCTGGATTTTCTTCTCTCCGGAGTTGACCAGTATGACATTGAATTCGGTCTGCTCTTCTGCGGCAGCGCCGGGCGCAGCTTGAGCCGCGGCAACCGCTACCGGGGCCGCCGCGCTCACACCCAACTCCTCTTCCAGCTCCTTGACTAAGTTAGCGATCTCCATGACCGAGCTGTTTTTAATGAAGCCTTTGACCTGTTCTCGGGTTACTTCCATATCTAGTTTCCTCCTTTACCAAATCATTCAACTTTGGGACTCTTTTTGCCTGCGCAATGTATCCATTAACCTAACGATCCTGGCGCCGGGTTCCTGCATCAACCGAAGCAGCTGAGTCACCGGAGCCTGCATCAGAGCGAGGAGCTTGGCTTGGAGCTCAGGCCGACTCGGTATCTGAGCCAAGACTTTGACCTTGGCCTGGTCCATAAACTCCCCATCCAACAATCCGCCTTTGATCGTGAGTTTCTCATTTCCCTCAATAAACTTGGTCAAGATTTTTGACAGGCTTACCGGATCCTCGTAGGCAAAAACCCATCCCGTGGGTCCCTCGAGGAGACTGTCCAATGAGCTGTAAGGAGTCTCTTTCAAGGCGCGACGCGCCAGGGTGTTTTTGATCACCCGATATTCCCCGGAGACCTCGCGAATCTCCCGGCGAAGCCGCGTCATCTGGGATACCGTGAGACCTCGGAACTCCGTCGCAATAGCCATTTTGGCTTTTTTCAGCTTTTCCTGGACCTCTACGACCTTCTCGGCCTTTTCTTTGTGACTCGAACTCTCTGTCGCCAACTCCATCATATCAACGCATCCTAGCCTCGTTGCAGCGCCGGCAGGCTTACGCCGCCATTGCCCGAACCTGAGATAAATCTATTTTCACTCCCGGCCCCATAGTAGCGGAAAGGGTCACTCCCAAAACATAGTTGCCCTTTGCCGAAGCCGGTTTGGCCCGCAAAATGGAGAACAAGATCGCCCTCGCGTTCTCCAAGAGTTTATCTACGCCAAAGGAGACCTTTCCAAATGGCACATGGATAACGGCGGCCTTATCGACTCTAAACTCAATTTTTCCCGCCTTGATCTCCTTCACTGCCTTGGCGATATCAAAAGTTACAGTCCCAGTCTTGGGATTAGGCATGAGGCCCCTAGGACCCAATATTTTCCCAATCCTGCCCACCGTCGCCATCATGTCGGGTGTAGCCACCGCGTTGTCAAAATCAAGCCACCCATCACTGATTTTTTTTACGAGGTCCTCGGCCCCGACAACATCCGCCCCTGCTTCCTTCGCCTCTTTCTCTTTCTCTCCTTTAGCAAAAACCAGAACGCGGACTGTTCTTCCCATCCCGTTCGGAAGCACCACGGTTCCCCGAACATTTTGGTCGGCCTGTCTCGGATCTACGCCCAACCGGACAGCCATCTCTACGGTCTCGTCAAACTTTGCCCGTGCGGTTTCGTGCACCACACGGAGCCCTTCCTCCAACAAATACCTTCCAGAGCGGTCCACCTTTGCCGCCACGGCGCTATAGGATTTGCCTCTGCGTCTCATGGGTCCCCACCTATCCCTCGATTTCCAAACCTAGACTCTTGGCCGTTCCCTCTACGCTTTTCTCAGCGGCCTCCAAATCTTTGGCTGTTAGATCAGGTAATTTAATCCCAGCAATTTCCCGGATCTGAGCCTTGGTTACTTTCCCTACCGTTGCCTTGCCCGGCTCTGCGGCTCCCTTTTCAATCCCGGCGGCCTTCTTGAGCAAGACGGAAGCCGGAGGCGTCTTCGTCACAAAGGTAAAAGACCGGTCGGCGTAGACCGTTACGATCACGGGAATAATCATCCCTTGTTGCGACTGTGTCGCAGCGTTGAAAGCCTTGCAAAACTCCATGATGTTGACCCCTCGCTGACCCAGGGCAGGCCCCACGGGTGGGCTAGGATTCGCCTGACCTGCAGGGATCTGAAGCTTGATCTCTCCAATAACCTTTTTCGCCATACCTCGTTCCGTTTAAAAGGTTCAAATCGTTCGAGCTGTCCAAATCGTCAAACACTTTGAATGGATTGAACGTTTTGAACAATATTGAGCTTTGTTAGTTTCTTTCCACCTGAACAAATTCCAACTCCACCG
>JAUXIP010000100.1 GCA_030620935.1 Deltaproteobacteria bacterium
GGACATGAGATTCCAGTACATTTTGGGTTTGTGGTTCCAGCGCGAGAGGACCTTGATCATATTTTCCTTGCTGTAGAATGTCTTCCAGGCATCGTCATAAGCTTGGGTCCATTCTTCAGCCGTCATCTGGGGGTGCTTGATCGTGGCGTGGAAGGAATCGCGCTTGTTGAAGTCTGGATCCATCCATTCGCCGCGTTTTTTCATCTCGCGGTGATCATGGGAGCCGGGCAAGGGGGTCAACATAAAGAACGACGCCTGGTCCGGCTGGAGGACATCCATGAGGTAGTGTATGTCTTGAGGCACCTGCTCTTTGGTATCCCAAGGAAGACCGATGATATATCCGGTGTGGACGACGATCCCTGCGTCATGCCATTCCTGGATGATGCTCTGGTACTCTTCGACGTGATTTTGGCCTTTTCCTTCCGCCTTGAGGTTTTCCGGGTTCACGCTCTCCATGCCGATGAAGACCTGGGTGCAGCCGGCCTTGGCGGCCAGGGACACGAAGTCCTTAGGCTTCTTGGCAAGGTCCACCTGCATCATAAAACTGACCTTGATTCCCTCCTCGCGCAACTTGATGATGGCCTCGAAGGTCTCGCGCCACAATTTCTTTCGGAGGAAGTTATCGTCGGTGAAAAAGTAGAAGGAGACGCCGTGTTCGTAATAGTTCTTGCGCATGAGCTTGGTCAGGCTCTCCGGGCTCCGCTCGCGCATCTTGCGTCCCTGGACGTTGATGATCGTACAGAAAGAACACGCGAACGGACAGCCGCGCGAAGTGTCGGCAGTGCCGAAAGCGGGCTTGGCAAAATGCTTCATCGTTTTCGGGCTGGTCAGGGGCAAAGGGGCATCGCTGATGTCGACGAGATTTTGAACATCCTGGGCGTAGCTGTACAGGGGCTGGAGTTGTCCCTTGAGACAATCGGACAAGATCCCTTCCCATTTTCCTTCCACTTCTCCCGACACGATGGAGATCGATTCTCGGAAAAGCTCCTGGATGTCCGGCTCTTGCTCTCCCAACATGGCAATGGTCCCGCTGGTGTGAAAGCCGCCCATGATGACATCGATCCCGTGGGCACGGAACTGTTTTCCTAAATCCAGGGCTCTTGGGAATTGGTTGGTTTGGACGCCGACGAGGCAAACCAGCAACTTGGTGCCGGGGCGGCGGCCCCAGCGGACAATTTTTCGGACGGGAATCTTCTCAGTGGTTTCGTCGAAAGTGACGACCTCTATCCGGACATCTCCAAAAGCTCGACGGTGTCTCACATCTTCGGTCAAGCCGTTCAGCACGTTGAGCGTGTTGCTCGGGAGGACCCCTTTCCAAAATCGGGTCACGTAGCCATCATCGTCGTACTTGGAAGGCTTGATCAGGACGATGCGGAATCTTTTAATCCGCTGCTCTTCCTCAGTACACTTCGGATCTCGTAAGCTTGTAAGTTCGCCTAACATACCTTAATATAGAGGTAATCTCGCAGGAATTGAAGCAATCTAACAGTCGTCCCAGCGGATGTCAAGGTTTTTGCAGACCGTTGAAAAAGGCCCATATGCGGCTTCCCACTTGCGAGTTCCGAGTTCGTGTTTCGCGTCAACCTGAAACCCGAAACTTTTCTATCTGGGACCTTTTTGACCGGCCTGCGTGGGTTTTAAAACACCCTGTTTATTCGCGAATGTCCATTAATTTTGTCCAGCAGTTTGGATGATCCAACTCTTTCGCGTCTCTAAAATCTATCCTCCTAATTTTCCCGCCTTGAGAGATCTTCACCTCGAGGTCGAGAAGGGGGAATTTGTCTTTCTCAGCGGTCCCAGCGGAGCCGGGAAAACCACCCTCTTAAAGCTCCTCTTCCGGGACGAGGAGGTGAGCCAAGGACAGGTCATTGTAAACGGTCGGAACATCACGCGGCTTAACGGCGGTGGGGTTGCGGAATTGCGGCAGAAAATCGGACTTGTGTTTCAGGAGTTTAAGCTCCTGCCTACAATAACCGCGCTGGAAAATGTCGCATTGGCTGCCGAAGTGGTTGGGACCTCTCGACGGGAGGCCATGAGAAAAGCCTTTCACCTGCTGCGCGACCTGGGTCTTAAGGATAAGCATGATGCCAAGCCGCTGACGCTCTCCGGAGGGGAGCAGCAGCGTGTAGCCATCGCGCGAGCGCTAGTCAACGAGCCGGCGCTGGTGCTTGCCGACGAGCCCACCGGAAATTTGGATGCGGAGATGGCTGAAGAGACCATGAAACTCTTTTTAAGGATTCGGGAAAAGGGAACGACCATCATGATCGCTACCCATGATGCGGGGTTGCTGAAACGTTTCGGCGAGCGGGTGATCTTTCTGGAGCGGGGATGCTTGGTCGGAGACTCGAAGTTTCAGCACTAATGAGGAGTGTCGAAAAGCTCTGTTGCCAGCCTGGTTAAAAAGGTCCCAGATGCGAGGCTTCGACCGTGAGCTCAGCCGAACGGCGCGCGAGAAACCCGCGAGCGGAGGCGTACTTAAGCAGTACGTTGGAGCGAGCGGGTCGAGCGCAACGAAGCAGATGGGCCTTTTTCAACAGGCTGTAAAAGGGTGTTTATGAAGCTGGCCCATCTGCCCTTTATTTTCCGCCGTGTCTTCAAAAACTTACGAGAACTGGTCTGGACTCATATTCTAACCGCCGGGATTATGGCAATGACTCTGTTTATTTTCGGCGGATTTATCCTGATCCAGGAAAACCTTCATGGTTGGCTCAAGGGGTGGGGAAGTCAGATCCAGCTGTTTGCCTATTTAGAAAATCACCATTCCTCTAAGGAACTCCAGCCGCTTCTGGAGCAAGTCCGCTCTTACCCGGAAGTAGAGACCGTCCGGTTTGTCTCCCATCAAGAGGCATGGGAGGGCTTTAAGGAAGCTCTGGGTGCCCAGTCGGGCATGCTGGACGGATTGCAGGCCGACATACTCCCTTCGTCTCTGGAGATCGTCCTTAAAGATCCGTACCAACATCTGACTTCCGTGGAAGCACTGGCCCAGCGGCTTGGCGCAGTGAATGGAATCAACGCGGTCGAGTATCCTGGAGATTGGCTGGAAAAATTGAGTCTCCTGGCGTTGGGCGTGCAGTGGGCCAAGTGGATCCTCGGCGGGTTTCTCTTTATGGCTACGCTTCTGATCGTGGGGAGTACCGTGAAGCTGGCGATCCTGGCGCGGAAAGACGAGATTGAAATTATGCAGTTGGTCGGCGCGCCGCAGGGGTTGATCAAGGCGCCTTTTGTGATCGAGGGAATGATTCAAGGGATTATAGGAGCTTCACTTTCCCTCCTGCTCCTCTGGGTGCTCTTTCTTTTTCTCAGAAGCCAGATCCTTTCCACCTTCGGGGTCTTTGGCCCCCGGGAGCAGCTTTACTTCCTCGACGCGAGCGGAGTTTTTCTCCTCCTCTTTATCGGATGGTTGATGGGAGCGGGCGGAA
Organism: Deltaproteobacteria bacterium; assembly: GCA_030620935.1. The sequence continues at coordinate 3,420 of JAUXIP010000100.1, forward strand.
GTCTTTTTTCTCTCAGAAGGTTTCTCAGAACATGGGAAAAATAGTTCACCCCGTGCCACAGAACACCCCGTACGGGAGTGTGGGGATGAACCCCGAACGAGACGGGTCGTGTCGGGGGCGAGGCTCGTTTGGGGTGAATGTTCCGAAATCCCGCCAAGAGCAGTGCCCTAAAGCCACGGACGTAAGTCCGTGGTACGGGGTTCACACAGGGTTTTTGTGGTTTGCGGTCCTCCTGTTATTATTCTTGACCGCGAGGATCTATGCGGCGGACGTGGAGAAAGAGCTGAAGGGGATTAAAAAGGAGATCGAGCGGGAAAAGCAAGGAATCACTAATGTACAGAGAAAAGAAGGTTCAGTCCTGCAAAGTCTGGAAAAGATAGAAAGGGCGTTGGACACGAGGAATACAGAGCTCAAAGACATCAACCGGAGGCTGGAAACTATCTTGGGGGGTCTGCAAAAAAAGGAAAAGCAAGCCGAGCGAATCGATTCTTCTATCAAGAAGAGGCGGGAGCTTCTTAAAAGGCGGGCGCAAGCGCTTTACCGATGGCAAAGGGGAGGGAGTCCTTTCGTTCTTCTCAACGGGGGATTTTCTGTCGGTGATCTCATGCAGCGCAAGCGCTATTTGGAGCTGATGCTGGCTTACGACCGGAAGTTGGTCGACGAGCTTCGCGAAGAATCCACGCGCCAGGAGACTCTTAAGAAAGAATTGGCCAAGAAAAGAGATGAGGTCGACCGCCAGAGAAATGCCCTGGTCAAGGTCAAAGAATCCATCCGTTCGGAGCGGGATAAAAAAAAGAAGATCCTCTTAAGTCTCCGGCGCGAGAAAGAGACTCATACTCAAGCTCTGAGGGAGTTGGAGCAGGCGGCCCTCAAGCTGCAGAAAATGATGGATGATCTTAGCCGGAAATCCGTCGTGAAATCCGAGGACTGGCCCCCAGGGATCGGTTTCGACCAACTCCGGGGCAGGCTGGACTATCCGGTTCAGGGTAAGGTGATGGCGGGATTTGGCAAGACAAAGCATCCGGAGTTTTCCGCGGAGCTTTTTCGTAAAGGGATCGACATCCAAGCCCCTCTGGGTGAGCGGATTCGGGCCGTGGCAGGGGGAAAAGTCGTTTTTGCCGACCGATTTTCGGGATACGGCAGGATGATGATTGTAGACCACGGGAAGAGATATTACACAGTCTATGCCCATCTTTCGGATCTTTTGAAAAAAAATGGAGAGCCAGTCGAGAAAGGCGAGCCCATCGCCTTAGTGGGAGACAGTGACTCTCTTGCAGGGGCTCGACTGTATTTTGAGATTCGAAAGGACGGTAAGCCCCTGGATCCTCTTCCCTGGTTTAGGAAACCGTAGCTATTCGGTTGCGTTTAATATAGAATACGCTTCGTTGAAAAGGCAGTTCCCATTGAGGAGAAAGATTATGCGTTGGTTAAAAAAACACGGGCGGTTGGTGATGTGGTCACTGTTCTGCTTAAGCTTGGGTTTCGTCCTGAGCGGTCAGGCGATCACCAATGTATCGGCGATTCCCCGCGAGGAATATGAGAGTTTAGAGACCTTCACCAATATTTTCTCGATCGTCAAGAAAAACTATGTGGACGAAGTCTCAACCCACGACTTGGTCATTGGCGCGATCAACGGAATGCTCCACTCCATGGATCCCCATAGTGCTTACTTAACGCCTGATCTCTATAAGGAGCTCCAGATGGATACCCAGGGAAAGTTTGGCGGCTTGGGTATCGAGATTACCATTAGAGACGGTGTTCTGACGGTTGTCTCACCCATAGAGGATACGCCGGCGTTCCGTGCGGGAGTTCAAGCCGGGGACCAGATTGTTAAGATCGAAGAGGAATTTACCAAGGATATGACCATGATGGAGGCCGTGAGGAAGATGCGCGGCCCCAAAGGAAGCAAGATAACCATTTCGGTCAAGAGACAAGGGGTGGCCGAGTTTTTGGACTTCACCATTATCAGGGATACCATTCGAGTCAAAAGCGTTCGCAGTCGCACGCTCGAGAAAGGATACGGCTATGTCCGCATCGCCCAGTTCCAAGAGCGTACTGATCGAGACCTACAAAAGGCCCTGGAAAAGCTGCAATCAGAAGAGGGGGGGATCAAGGGCCTGGTGCTCGATCTCAGGAACAACCCCGGCGGGCTTTTGACGCAGGCCGTAGGGGTCTCCGATCTCTTTCTTGATGCCGGCTTGATAGTGTATACCGAGGGACGCTTGGAAAGTCAGAGCCAGAAGTATCCTTCCCGAAAGGAAGGCTCCTGGACTGAATTCCCCATGGTGATCCTTGTCAACGGGGGGAGCGCCAGCGCCTCCGAGATCGTCGCCGGCGCATTGCAGGATCATAAGCGGGGTGTTGTTTTGGGGACTAAAACTTTCGGCAAAGGGTCCGTCCAAACCATCCTCCCGCTGGATGACCAGTCTGCGCTTCGTTTGACTACGGCCCGCTATTTCACCCCCAAAGGTCGCTCGATCCAGGCGGCCGGGATCGAGCCCGATATCGTTATGGAAAATGTCCCCGTGAAGAGGGACAAGTTGGAAGACAAAAAACCGCCGAGTCTAAGAGAAGAAAACCTTCCGGGCCATTTGGACAACCAGCGCGACCAAGAGGAAAAGGAAAAAGAAATGCAACCGCCGGGTGGGGACGCCACGGAAAATGACCCCCAGCTTAAACGCGCTTTGGAGTTACTAAAGGGCTGGGATGTCTTCAAGCGAATGGCGGAGAAAAAATCTGCCTGACGACGAAACGCGATGAAAAAGTCAAAATGCAAACTGAGGAGAATTCAGGATCCAGAATTCAGAATTCAGGAGGGGTGGGGATTCTGAATTCTGTTTTCTGACTACTGATTTGCTCTTTTCATTCGTTTTGACGTTTTTCTTGACCTTTTTTAATCACTAGACTAGCCCTCCCTGCGGAGGGCTAGTCATTTGTAGCCCCCCTGAGATGGCCGGGGATTTTATGGTATTGCAAGGCGAGGCGCGGATTAAGGTAGAATCCCCATATACAGGTCAGGAAAATGAGAGAGACAAAGAAGAAGGAAGAACTGCCTCTGTTTTCGGAACCGGCACGCACCTTCTTGACGGTCAGTGAGCTGAACCAGATCATCAAGGGAACGCTTGAGACGGAGCTGGATGCGTTCTGGGTGGTCGGGGAGATCTCAAACTTCCACCGTGCGCCTTCCGGCCATTCGTATTTCACGCTCAAAGACGACAAGAGTCAAATTGCCGCCGTCATGTTTCGGCGCCAAGGGGTGGAGCTTTCCTTTAGGCCTGAAAACGGGATGGAGGTGTTGTGCTTCGGTCGGGTTAGCCTCTATTCGGTGCGCGGGGACTTGCAGCTCTATGTGGAAACGATGGAGCCGAGGGGCCAAGGGGCGCTCTATCTGGCCTTTGAGCAGTTAAAGCAGAAACTTGGGGACGAGGGCCTTTTTGCTCCTGAGAGGAAAAGGCCGCTGCCATTTTTGCCCGAGTCCATCGGCATTGTCACCTCATTGCAGGGCGCTGCGCTCCGCGACATGCTTCGTGTCCTGGGCGATCGGTTTGCGGAGCGGAGGGTGGTCGTTCGGCCGGTCAAGGTTCAAGGGAAAGGGGCTGCCTTGGAAATTGCCCAAGGAATTACGGAGCTCAGCCGGTCGGGAATGGTTGAAGTCCTGATTGTCGGACGTGGAGGAGGATCGTTGGAGGATCTATGGGCCTTTAATGAGGAGGTTGTAGCGCGGGCGATTTTTGCCGCTCCGATTCCGATAATCTCCGGAGTTGGCCATGAGGTGGACTTTACCATCGCCGACTTTGTCGCCGATCACCGTGCGCCGACTCCTACGGCGGCGGCAGCCATGGCGGTTCCCAACAGGGAGGAGCTTGTCGGGCACCTGCAGGAGCTGCAGGATGGCCTGGTCACGGCAATGCAAATGAAACTTGAGACCGGCAAGGAGAGCTGGAAAGGACTTGTGCGGA
>JAUXIP010000229.1 GCA_030620935.1 Deltaproteobacteria bacterium
CACTTACCGGCAGGCCATCAACCAGGACTGTGCAGGCGCCGCAAACCTGAACCTCGCACGAGACTTTAGTGCCGTTTAGATTGAGACGGTTGCGGAGGAACTCGGCCAGCGTTTCTTGGGGTTCACACTCCGTCTCAACCGGACGGCCATTGAGTTGGAAAGAGAGTTTCACCGTTTGTCTCCGCTGCTTAGAGGTTTCGTATGTCGCGCTTCTTAACTTGAACCTAGAGACTCGGAACTCGAGACCTTTTATTGATAGTGCGGTAAAATCTCCTCGGACCAAAGAGCCAACTGTTTTTTGAAGCTGTCTATCGTTGGATAGATGATCTTCAGTTCGAAGTGTTGCACGCCGGCCTCGATGAACTCGTCGATTCTCCGGCGCACGTCATCCACGGAGCCCAAAATGTGGCGGTCAAGAGCGAATTGCATGCTGTCGATATTGCGTTCGTAGCTGGTGCTGCTGGCCTTAATGGTCGGCAGCGCGAGATTGAGACCCTCCTCGCGCGTCTTGGCGATCGTTGCGAGCTTTTCGACGGCAATGGTGATCTTGGCGGGATCACGGCCGTTCTCCCTGGCGGTCTGCGCCAAGAGGTCACATCCGACCTTCATCTCTTTCGGCGAGAGCCAGCCGGGGATCCAGCCTTCCCCGTATTTTCCGGCGCGTTTCGCTGCCAGCTTCATCCAGCCTCCGACCCAGACCGGCGGATGGGGTTTCTGGACCGGCTTCGGATAGATCTCCGCGTCCTTGAAACTGATAAAGTTCCCTTCGTAGGAGGCCTTGGACTGCGTCCATAGTGCTTTCATCGCCTCGATATATTCGTCGGTGCGGTCGCCTCGCTTGTCATAGGACACGCCGAAAACTCCGAACTCGTCCGACTCACGCGTTGCTTTGGAACCGAGGCCTACGCCGACGATCAACCGGCCGTTGCAGAGCCAATCCAGCGTCGCACACTGTTTAGCGGCGTAGACGGGATTGCGGCAGGGCATGACCAGGCAAGCAACGCCCAATGTGATTTTTTTGGTCTCCGCAGCCAGATAGGACAAGATAGTCAACGCCTCGTAGAAATTCGCATCTTGGATGTCCGTGATGGCCTCGGTGGCGCCGGAGGAGATGTGATGGCGGTGCATCTCCGAACTCCAGATCACATGATCATGGACCCAGATCGAGTCGAAACCGACTTCCTCAGCAAATTTCGTTGCCTGGACAATGTTCTCAATGGTAGAAAGTGGGCCCGAATTGGGCACTCTTACACCGAACTGGATGGTTTTCATGGAAAACTCCTAAGATTTTTCCGTGATGTCGATCTTGTCGTAGCGCAGGTAACGGTTGTACCAATCGACGATGTTCGCCGCCACGTCGTTGAAGTAATCGTTGTAGATGCCGTAGTGCGTAGTTTGCTTGAAGAGCACGAGCTTTTTCGGCTCTCCGGCCTTTTCGTAAAGCCGGAAGGATTGCTCTTCGGGCGTCACCGCGTCGTTCTCTACCGTGAGAAACAGGGCCGCCCGCGGCGAGATTTTATGTACGACATCCTCGGGACTGTATTCAAGCATCGCCTCGGCACATTGGAGCGGCATGGCATTGGGAATTTTGCTTTCCACGTCTTTCTTTATCGTCGTGGTCTTGCGCTCGGGCGTCTGGACCATGATCTCCTCCCGCGCGCTGACAATCGCGCCGGTGCCGGTGAGCACCCGCTGCTTCCGATCCTCGTCGAGGCGCTTGAGATAATCAACCCATTCGTATTCCCGCCGCATGGAGCGGAGCCAGTCCCGGCCGTTGCTGACGCCGAGATAGCAGACGACGCACTTGACTCGTTGATCGATCGCCGTCACGTAAATCGCGTTGCCGCCGCCGGTCCCGCCGGAGCCGTACAGGGCGATCCGGTTCGGGTCGATCTCTACGCGCGTCTGCATATAGGTGATCGCGTTGCGAATGTCTTCGGCCTGCCATTTGGGCATGACCCAGCCGCGCTGCTCTCCTTCGCTATCGCCCCAGCCGCGATAGTCGAAGCAAAAGCAGGCATAGCCCGCTTCGCATAGCTTTTCGAACATCATGATGTAGTGCTTGGCGTCCTTGAGACCGAGAAATCCGGGACCCTGGACGATCCCCGCATAAGGCTTCCCTTGATCGGAGTCGGGCAGATAGAGAACACCGGCTAGTTTAATGCCATCGCTAAAAAAAGTGACTTTTTCAGTGCGCATATCGAACTCCTAACATCTAACTGGTTCAAATCGTTCAAACCGTCAATTCCAATCTGCAGAACATTTTGAACGTCTGGAACGTCTGGAACGATTTGAACGGCGTCTACGCTCTTAACGCCGGCAGAACTTCTTTGCCGAGATAGTCGATCTGCTCATACCAATCGGCGTAGCGAAAGCGCAGGTCATACACGATGTGGTTCAAGCCGTTCTTTTCGTATTCCTTAGTATCTTTGACGATATCCTCCGGTTTTCCGGCTAAGAGCAGACCGCGAATGTCCTCGTAGGATTTGAAATTGCCGAAATTGACCCAGGTTTTCTTGGCCGGCTTGTTCCCTTCCTCGATCAAGCCTTTTGTATTGACTTTGCTCAAAGCGGTATCGAGGTCTTTGTCGATGCTGACGATGGGAATCGCGCCCACCGTGCCCATCGGCCTGCCGGCTTTCTCATACTGTTCGCGCAAGTAGCCGACCATTTTGATGAAGGTTAACATCGGAACACGGCCCGGCATCCAGCCGTCGCAGTATTCCGCCGCGCGCCGACAAGAAGCGGGTGTGCCGCCGCCGTACCAGATGGGAATCATGTTTTTCGGCTGCGGCTTGAGCACAATGTCGGCAAAGTCGTAATACTGATCTTTATAGGTAACTTTCTCGCCTTTCCAGAGCCTGCGGCAAATCTCCGAGTTGATTTTTGCCAGGTTCGCCCGGTCCTGAAGCGTATTGTTTTTAAAACCCGCCGCTTCGAATTCATGCTTGAACGTGCCGAGCCCGATGCCCATGATCACCTTGCCGTTGCTAATCGTGCTCAGTGCGGCCATCGATTGGGCCAGGTGAATCGGGTGACGGTGGGAGATGACGGTGCCCGTGCCGAGCGTCAGCTTTTTGCAGACCGAAGCGATCGCCGCCAGCAACAGTAGGCCTTCGATGTGGGTGTTGTCGTGACCTTCCATGCCGTGGGGCTCGAAAATCAGATGGTCCCGCACCCAGACCGAGTCAAAACCATACTCCTCAGCTTTTTTCGATCCTTCGATGCACCGTTCGATGGAACCGTATTCACCGAAGTGGGGCAAAAGCAATCCAAACTTCAATTTTGTCGCCATCTACTTTCTCCTTTCGATTCTCTGCCTGAAAAGTTCCGATAAGGTCCCCATATCAATGACCAGTCCAGGCCGTCAAGGCTAGGGGTTCTAAAGTATTACAAGCTTACGCACGGGTTATGGAAAACAGTTATAGAGAAAGGGCGAGAATCAATTTAATTTAAGGAGAAAGAGTGCCCGTCAGCCGCGGCTGTGCACGGAAGGAACGCCGCTCATCAAGGCGGACCTTATGAGACGGGTGGAGAAGTTAATAGCAGTGTGTGGATGATGTGTTTAGGTAGGATGTTTATCCCTTTTTGTTTGCAAAGTAGTCGGCGTCTATCTTGATGTATTCCTTCCATTTGTCTGGAGTTGCTGCCTCCTCAAAGATCGCCTCTACCGGACAAACCGGCTCGCAGGCACCGCAGTCAATGCATTCCTCAGGATCGATATAGAGCTTGTTTACCTTTTCGAACTCTTCGGTATTATTTTTTGTGGGATGGATGCAATCCACCGGACAGACATCCACACAGGCTGTATCTTTTACGTCTATACAAGGCTCAGCAATAATATAAGTCATCTACTCCTCCCGCGAAAAAACCTCTCTTTCCTACTAACAAATCAGACAATCTAAGTCAATTATCTCTATCCCTTAATCACCCCCACCGGGCGAAAACGGGCCACTTTTTTTGAGATTCCCGCCTGGTCCATTGTCTCCACCACGTCGGCTACGTCTTTGTAAGCGTGGGGCATCTCCTCGGCCATGGTTCTTCTGCCTTGGTAGCGGGCCACCACGCCCCGCCGTGCCATCTCTTGGTCGATATTGAGGCGACGACTTTCTCTCTTCGACTGTGCCCGGCTCATGACTCGGCCCGCGCCGTGGCAGGTGCTGCCGAAGGTCTTCTCCATGGCTGCGGCGCTTCCCACGAGGAGGTAGGAATAACGGCCCATATCCCCAGGGATGAGGATCGGTTGACCTAGTTTTTGGTAGGCTCTGGGTACCTGGGGGTGGCCTGGAGGAAACGCCCGGGTGGCGCCTTTGCGATGGACGCAAAGACGTCGTTTTTTCCCTTCTACCACATGGTCTTCGACTTTGGCGATGTTGTGGCAGACGTCATAGATCAAGTTAAAACCCAGCTCGCGCGGGCTGATATCGAGCGCCGTCATGAAGGCCTTTTCCGCCAGGCTCATAATAACCTGTCGGTTGGCCCAAGCATAGTTTGCGGCCGAGGCCATAGCTGCCAAGTAATTCTGTCCGTCGGGAGATTGGATCGGAGTGCAGG
>JAUXIP010000315.1 GCA_030620935.1 Deltaproteobacteria bacterium
CCCTTCGGCTGCCTTCGTCCCGAGCTCAGGCCGAGGGGAGCTCAGGTCGATGCCTTATCGACGGATCAGGGAATAACAAGAGGGAGAGGTATGGCGGGAATAGAGATCGGCAAACTGCGCAATGTCGGGATCTTGGGCCAAGGGGGGGCGGGGAAGACCTCGTTGGGCGAGGCGATGCTTTTTGCGGCGGGGATGACGCAACGGCAGGGTCGCATTGAGGATGGAACGACTGTTTTTGATTACGAACCCGAGGAGATCAAGCGGCAGTTTTCCGTCTCCACGGCGTTTCACTCCCTGTCGTGGAAGAAGACCTATCTCAAACTGATCGACACGCCGGGATATGCGCCCTTTCAGCCCGATGCCATTAATTGCATGCGCGCCTTTGGAGGAGCTGTGTTTGTTCTGAGTCTCTCCGGAGGATCGAGGGTAGAAGCGGAAAAACTATGGGCCCGGGCCAATGAAAACGGAATAAGCCGTGTGATTTTTGTCAGCAAGCTGGAGCGTGAGAAATCAAACGTCGTCGAAGTTGTCAACACCATTTTGGAAGGGCTGGAGGCGAAGGGGGTTTATCTCCAACTCCCGATAGGAGCGGAGGAGGGGTTCAAAGGGATTATCGATCTTTCCCTGATGAAGGCCTATCTTTTTGACGGTGATAGCGGGAAATTGTCTCAAACGGAAATCCCGGAGGAGCTTCAAAAGAGTGCTCAGGAGATGAGGGTTCAGTTGATCGAGAGCGTGGCCGAGACCGACGATGCCCTGCTGGAGAAATATCTCGATGGACAAGAGCTTTCTATAGAAGATCTTCAAAAAGGCATAAAAAACGGCATAAGGCAGGGGAAACTTTACCCAGTCCTTTTTGGCTCGGCAGCGCGAAAAATCGGAATTCCTCAGCTATTGGATGCTATCGTTGATTATCTGCCTTCCCCTGCGGAAGAAGGGGAGATCCAGGGGAAGAATCCCGTAACCGGCGAGCGAGAAAATCGAGGGCAAGATCCTACCGCTCCGTTCTCTGCCTATGTCTTCAAAACCATCATTGATCCCTTTGCCGGGAAGCTTTCCGTGATGCGCGTGGTATCGGGAAAGGTCACTACCGATATGGGCGTCTACAATCCCAATAAAGATACTAAGGAAAAGATCGGCCAAATGTTCAAACTTGAAGGGAAGAAACAGGAGGTTGTGCGGGAGGCGAGCGCGGGAGAGGTGGTGGCGGCGGCTAAGTTAAAGACAGTCTCTTCCGGGGATACGTTGTGTGAGGAGAGAGCGCCGATCCAATTCGACGGCCTAGCCCACTTCTCGCCCCTTATCTCCTTCGCGCTTGAGCCTAAGACCAAGGCGGATGAAGAGAAAGTCCCGCAAGGCCTGCATCGAATGATGGAGGAAGATCCCACGATAGAGATGCACCGGGATCAGCAGACCAGGGAATTTATCCTCTCCGGCATGGGGCAACTGCATATTGAAGTGCTGGTCGAAAAACTGAAGCGAAAGTATTCTGCAGAAGTGACTCTTAAAGCGCCTAAGGTCCCCTACAAGGAGACGATTAAGGCCGCGGCTAGTGCCCAGGGGAAATATAAGCGCCAGTCCGGCGGAAGAGGGCAATACGGAGATACCTGGCTCAAGATTGAGCCTCTCGCGCGCGGAAAGGGCTTTGAGTTTGTGAATCAAATCGTCGGCGGCGCTATTCCACGGAATTATATTCCCGCCGTGGAAAAAGGCGTCCGGGAGGCGTTGGTGGGGGGGTATCTTGCGGGCTATCCTATGGTGGATGTCCGAATGACTCTTTATGACGGTTCCTATCACGATGTCGATTCGTCGGATATGGCTTTCAAGATCGCGGGATCCATGGGCTTTAAACACGCCGTTGAAAAAGCCAAGCCCATCCTATTAGAACCGATTATGTCGTTAGACGTAACCGTGCCGGATGAATGTATGGGCGACGTGATCGGGGATCTGAATAGCCGACGGGGACGCGTTCTAGGCGTGGATGCTAAAGGCCACGGTCAGACTATTAAGGCAAGGGTCCCTATGGCCGAGGTGTTGAAGTATGCTCCCGACCTGAGATCGATCACCAGCGGACGTGGGGAATTCCAGATGGAGTTTTCTCACTACCAGGAACTCCCGTCCCAGCTGGCCGATAAAGTCATCAAAGAGGCCAAGGCGGCAGAGCAACAGGAGCAGCAATAGAGTTGCGGCAGCCGATCGATGGTATCCAGAATTGCACCGATCGGGTGACCGAGGCCATGACAAGAGAGACAAATTATTGGGACGAGAGGCTCCCGTATGGATGCAAAAACGATGGCTATGGTCGGCGCATCTAATTATTCCCTGGCGTTGCGAGTGATTGGCCAGGTTTTGGAGGCGCGGGACCCTGAAGACTTCGATCTAGAGAGCTACGATAACGGTTTTCTCGTGCGGGGTACGGAAAAAGTCGTTTCACACGAGACAAGTGTTCTGCGGATGCTCTTGGCTAAACCCCGTCTCCCCCAAAGGCGCGCTTTTGAAGTGAGCTATAATTTCGAGGAGGTAGAACAGCTCGATTGGGAAGGACGGTCAAAACGGAGTGATCCCAATGCGCTGCCCGATTTCTACAGCCTGGCGCAGATCTTGCGCACCGTTGGAGAATACGTCGATCTCAGGAGCGCCCGGCTCTTGGGAATCGCTCGGCGAGGGGTGAGGTTAACCCTCCAGTATGAAAACGGCGAAGGAAAACGGACCACAGAAGAGCATACCGTCGCTTCTTTCTACAATATGTTCATGGGCATGTATATGCATAGAAGCGGCCGTTATCAATCCTAAGCTCGCCCATTCATATAGATCATCTAGCATGGAGTGCTACTTCACTCGTAGGTGAAAACGGGGTGTAAGGAGACTATCGATGGATAGAGTCGGAATCATAGGTGTCGGGGCAATGGGTAGAGCGTTGCTGGAGCGTCTGCGCTTAGTAGGTGTGCAGCCGACCGTGTACGACATTGATCCGAAGACGCTTGAGACGGCCCAATCCACGGGGGCTATCGTGGCGTCGTCGTCGGCGGCAGTTGCGCGAGTTTCGACGATCATCGATGTAGTTGTGGGCAACGATCAGGAGCTGTTTGAATGCATGACGGGTAGGGCCGGTGTCTTGGAAGGAGCGGCAAGCGGTAGCCTTGTGCTTTTGCACAGCACGATCCTTCCGCAAACTACACAAAAGGTTGCCGAAGCTGCCCGGCGACAAGGCATTGCCGTGATCGATGCATGCATGACCTCGGTCCCCAGGGTAGTACGACAAGGCAATCTGACCTTTCTGGTCGGCGGATCGAAAGAGTTGGTAGAGCGTGCAACCCCGCACATGATGAAGATGGGAAGGCAGGTGTTGCATATGGGACCTCTCGGCGCCGGCAACGTGGCTAAGCTCATTAAGAACCTCGTCACAGGCTCCGAAACGCTGATAGTCCACGAGGCCATTCGGATCGGCGAGGCTGGCGGAATTCCGTATCGTGACGCACTGGAAATGATGCGCAAAGTCTATTCCGGCACTGTCTTAAACCGCTGGCAGGAACGGTTCGAGCCGTCAGAAGCCGGCCCCATGCCCCGGGCCGGTCGAAACGTCTACAATAAGGACATTCCACTAGCTGCCGAGCTTGGACGAGAACTCGGCCTTGATATTCCTATCACCGAGCAACTTGCCAGTGTTGGAAAGCGGCTTACTAAGGAAAAGACTCCATCGTGAACTATTCCAGTAATTCGTCTTTGAAGGATGTAATCTTCGGATTCTTGTATCCGATAAATCCACCTCGCTTATAAGCTATTATTATATTATCCGCTTGGTCTTTCACATCTGACAGTTTCG
>JAUXIP010000018.1 GCA_030620935.1 Deltaproteobacteria bacterium
ATAACTTTGCGTTCATGAAAATTTTAACCCTCAATACCTGGCGAGAAAGTGGGCCATGGAAAGAGAGGTGGGAGCTTATTCTCAATGGTCTGGTTGAATATAAATCTGACGTTGTAGCCTTTCAAGAGCTCTTTAATGTGCCCTGGGGCGAAGAGGTCTCAAAGAAATCATTCTATCCTTTTCTCGCCTCCCCAAAAGCTTCCTCTTCTGGACTTGTGGCTCTAAGCCGGTTTCCTATCCAGAAGAGCGAAGTCTATACGATGAAATGTAAGTCTCCCTTTGAGGACTATTTGCGATATTGTCTTTGGGCGGAGGTGTCGTTGGGTGGTCGAATGATCCATTTTTTTAACACTCACCTCTCTTGGGCGCTTGAAGACCAAGCGACGAGGAGGGCACAGGTACAAGAGGCCTATGAGTGGATTACAAGTAAAGTGGGTGGAGGAGATCTCGTTCTTATGGGCGACATGAACGCGACGCCCGAATCTGACGAGATAAAGTGGCTCGTTAAAGAGTTAGAATTGGTCGATGCCTTTGGGTATCTTCATCCAGACAAACCGGGATTTAGTTGGGATAACGAAAATCAATTCGCTGGCTCCCACAAACCTCCCTTACCCAATCGACGAATCGATTTCATCTTTGTAAGGGGTAAAGAATTGGTAGAGAATCTCAAGGGGTGTTGCCTTGTTTATACCGAGCCTGACAGAAGGGGATTCTATGCCTCGGACCATTTTGGAGTTCTTGTGGAGATTGCGGAATCGCCGAGTTATAAATGAGTTCATAAATATCTTGCCAGGTTTCCGTTCTCTGATAACGGGCTGCTCTCGGGTCGAGCCCTTCCGAGCGCGGTCAATGGGCCTCTGCCCTGTAGGCCACCACTCCGTCCTCCCCGAGGGTGGTAGCTTGACCGTCCGGGCCAGAGCGCAACCTTCACACTCCCGTGCCCGTGCTCTGCAGGACTCACCCCTCGGACGCTAAATGACTACTTACTAATGAAATCCTTAGTAAAAATGTAGACCATCCGAGGTAAGGACTGACAAGATGGCATCCGTGGACCGGGAAAAAGTCAAAAAGGATTGGGCCGCGCGGGGGTTTTCCTGTGGCCTGTGGGTGGACCCGCCAGGACAAGTGTGGGCCGACTTTATGCACGACACCGATGAACTAGTAATGCTGTTGGAGGGGGAAGAGGAATTTGAGATGAGCGGGAAGAAATATCGACTGAGAGCGGGTGAGGAGTTCCTCATTCCCGCTGGGACCTGCCACACCGCCCGCAACGTAGGGAAAAGCACGTCAAAATGGCTTTACGGATATGAAAGTTTATAAAGGAAAGTCCGACAGCTCCTTTGCTTTCCTGGTCTTAGGGTGTCGCCGTCTTTGCCGCAATTCTCTCCAGGGCCTGCTTTACTTTCTCACGGAGGTCGGTCACGTCGAAGGGTTTTACAACATAGTCAAAGGCGCCAGAGCTCATTGCAGCGGCCACCGCCCGCCCTGCGTTCAGTGCTGTGAGCATGATGACCTGGCATTGAGGATGAATTTCCTTAATTCGCTTGAGCGTTTTGAGACCGTCAACTCTAGGCATGAGGATGTCCAGGAGAATGACTTCGGGTTTTTCCTCCTGGGTTTTTTCCATTGCGCTGGTAAATGAGTCTGCCTCCAGGATTCGGTAATCCTTGCCGAATACCAAGCGCAAGGACTGTCTGACCCCATCCTCATCATCAATAATCAAAAGCGTTGCTTGACTCATAATCCTATCAAACAATCTATCAGGGTTGATAGTTTGCGGCAAGGATTTTCTCTTTGGCTGTCTTCGTGACCGGTGTTCCGATGGCATCTTTTTACTGCAGCGAAGGCATAGTGGGTCTGAAGCGTTCGATTTGCCTCACGGAGTCGAAAAATCTAGCTCGGGTTGACCTGAAAAGTCGTTTCACAAGGACACTCCTCGATAAGTTATTGCCGTGAGGGCCATCACTCCCATCCCATTCATTATGCTCATGGCTTAACGCAACCTGCACATTTGCGCATTCGCGGTCTACCATCTTGCTCTTTCATCCGAGGTCCATGTATTCATAGGAAGGCAGGTGGAAGAGACATTTCAACAGGTGGATAATAGCGCTAACTATCTATTTTTACAGGAAAATATTTTGCTGGCAATTTAGTCCTGTATTTGCTATTAGTTGTCTTTATTTATTAATAGTCGAAGCTAGCTCAAATATGTCTTGTCTAAGTACATCGTGGCTTTTTGGTATGGCCGATAACTTTACAAGAATAGGGTTCGTCCAATTTAAAGTAGGATGCTACGAATGTTAGGAAAAAAATCCTGGAGTGCTCTCCTTTTTCTGACTTTGCTATGGGTTGCCTTTTCTTACGCCAAGAACCCTTTGCGAACTATTCCCGATAGAATCCCCCTTTATCAGCCTAAATTTCGTCCGTTCGATGGTGGTGAAAAAGCGTTATATCAAGGCAGCTGGAACGGTATACCGGTTGGTACGGCGGAAGTCCGCACGAGCCCGCTATGGATCGACGGAAAGAAGTATTACCAGGTTAAGGTCCGGGCACGGACTTCTAAGGTGCTGGATCTTTTCTGGAAGATGCGTGATACGGTAGTCTCCGTTTTTGAGGCAGAAACGCTACAGCCCTATCGATACTCATTGAAACAAAGAGAAAACAGTAGGCGCGTTGATACGAAAGCCTCCTTCGATCGGGAAAGTAACAAATGGATGATTCATCGGAAGAAGGGAAGGAAGGAGAAAACCTACGAGTTCGTTTCCGCCGGAACGCTCGACCCGGTAACAGCCGTCTATCTTGTCCGAAGCATCGACTTCAAAGTCGGAGATACGCTTTACTTCAACGTTTTCGGCGGCAAGAGTCGGTACCTGTTGACTTTAGACGTTGTCAGCAAAGAGCGGATCGAATTGGACTCCGGAATTTTCGAAGCTTTTCGAATCAACCCTAGGGTCAAAAATATCACCAAATCAGGGTACGCCGAGAGATTTAGCGAAGCGTCCGTGTGGATCTCGGCCGATCAAAATCGTATACCGCTTATGGTGGCCAGTAAGGTATTTATAGGAAGTGTTTACCTTGAACTGGTAGAGTGAGACTACCCAAAAGTTAGACCCTCCCAGCTCTAAATCCACCAGATGCCCGCAGCCTCCAGCACCCCGTGAAAAATGCCCTCTTTCAGGCCTTGACGGCCACCCCTCACTTGGAATATCTCTATTCAACCCTGGTAAGCAAACATTGAAGGCTGGATCTTTGATCCGGTTGCATCTTTGAATCGTACGTGCCAAGCCCGGACTGGTCTTTTCCAGCCGGGTTTTTATTTTCGGTCTATCCTACTTAGGGAGGTGATCTATGCAGCATTTCAGAATCGGAATGTGGGTGGTAGCCGGGATCCTCGGCAGTATCGTATTCTGGCTCTTCCAGACTCTTACCGGTCCTTCCAGCATCCCTCAGTTTATGGGCCAGCAGATCGTGACGCAGGGGGGTTATCCTGAATCGCTGACTACCCTTATCGGATGGGGAGTACATTTGGGAGTAAGTCTGGGTTATTCGCTTCTCTTTGCCGTCATCATGCTAATCCCATTTTCGCGTTCACCGGGCGGTCGGGTTATTGTTGGTCTGGTGATTGCCGGAGCTTTGGGATGGGTGACAACCCTCCTGACTGCGCCGGCAATGACAGCGACGATCAGCGTGCTGAGCGGCAAGGGTTTCCCCGCTGAGCTTCCGGGACTAAACACCGGCTTGGGCTTGCCGTTCTGGAACCACGAACTCTTTTTCGCCACTTTGTGGCTGGTTTACTTAGTCGTCCCTTGCCTGCGTAAAAGTTCTTGATGGTCCCGATTGACGGATCGGGGAAGTTTGGTTTTCTGTAGGGCAGTAGTGCTAAAGGAGGGCCTGTCATGGCTACCAAGGCAGACGAGCAATTGATCGGCCGGATCACTCATTACTATTCCCATCTAAGCGTGGGGATCATAGAGCTTACGGGTGACGGACTCACGGTAGGAGACGTGATCCACATCCAGGGGGCGCACACCGACTTTACTCAGACCGTCGATTCCATGCAGCTCGAACACCAGAATGTCACCCGCGCGGAGAAGGGAAAATCCGTGGGCGTCAAGGTCAAGGAAAAAGTGAGAGAGCACGATCAGGTCTTTCGGGTTTAAAGCAAACCTTTCGACTACATGACGAAG
This sequence comes from Deltaproteobacteria bacterium, assembly GCA_030620935.1. The sequence continues at coordinate 4,188 of JAUXIP010000018.1, forward strand.
CTGAGAGTGCGATGCCTCGCCTCTTCTTCCGCACAAAGAACGCCCATCGTGGTCCTCAGCTTACTCTGTTTGGCCGCTGGCGATGCTAACTCATAGCTTGGTTTCTGCCGTCGTCAAGCGGACAGAAATGGCCAGTTGCAGCTTCCAAATACCCTCTCTTTTGAGCCGAGAAAAAGCCAAGAGCGCTAAAAATCGTCGGTTTCGTCTTCAGTAAGCACGGGCATGATTATTGCGTCATTCCTTGGCAGTTGCCTTAAAAATCAATTGCGGGATAGGTGGGATATCATGCAAACGAAAACATATCGAAACGTACTGGGGGCGCTGTTGTTGGCCTCTCTTTTGTTTTTGTCCGGGTGTGCTCTGCTCTGGTTGGGAGCGGGTGGCGCAGGTGGGTATCTGATTAAAAAGGGTGAGGAAGGGGGCAGTTCCAAGAAAGTGCAATCATCCGGATCCGAAGGACGATCTTCGGCGAAAGAGTATTAAGCAGGACATCTTTACGTAACACTGGAGTCATACTATGAAAAAGATCATCTCTTTTCTTCTCGGGCTGTTTCTCCTTGTCCTGACAGGTTGCGCTACCTTTCGGGGCATGGCCGACGACTTCGAAAATCTCGGCAGGGGTATTAAAAAGACGGTGTCGGAAGAGGAGAACAATCGCCGCTGATCTCCCATAGAAAGCCGCCACCCGCTCTCCGAGCCCGCGCAATGGGTCCCTGCTTATTTCCACCGTCCGTGTCGGATGCGCGGGCTCTTCGACCGGGCGGTGGCTTTCCCGGTGAGGCCGAGGGGCGCGAGGGAGAGGGCTGCGGACGTCCGAGTAGGAAAATTCAAATCATGGCACTACCCTATCGGCCGCAGCCCGAAAACTTGTGCCCTGAGGTCTTACTTTCGGAGGAATCCTTAGCGGTCGGAAGCCGCCTGTTTGTTGTGCATGGTTACGAACTCTTCGGCGGCGGTCGGATGGATACCGATCGTGGCATCGAACTGAGCCTTGGTGCCCCCGCATGTGATGGCCGCGGCCAGACCCTGGATAATTTCACCCGCCTCCGGACCGACCATATGACAGCCGACTACACGGTCCGTAGCCGCCTCTACAATCAGCTTCATCATAGTCAGCTCACTACGACCGCTCAGGGTATGTTTTAAGGGTCTAAAGCTCGTCTTATAAACATCAATCTTTCCATATTGCTCGGCCGCCTGCTTTTCCGTCAGGCCCACAGTGCCGATGTTGGGCAGACTGAATACTGCAGAGGGAACATTAGCGTAATTGGGCTTCGTAGGATTGTTGTTGAAGAGAGTTTCCGCCACCGCCCGTCCTTCGGCGATGGCTACCGGCGTAAGCTTAAGCCGGTCCGTGCAATCGCCGATGGCATAGACGTTACGCACAGTCGAACGGGAATAATCGTCTACGACAATGGAGCCGATATCGCTTAACATGACTCCTGCTTTCTCCAACCCCAGCCCGCGGGTGTTGGGAGATCGTCCCGTTGCGAACATGATCTGATCCGCCTCCACGCTAGCTCCTCCCGTAAGGGTGGCGCGGACGCCGTTGGTTACTTTTTCGATCTTTTCCACTTTTGTGTTGAACCGGAGGTCGATCCCTTTTTTTCTCATCTCTGCGGCGAGAGTTTCGCGCACGTCGTCGTCGAAGCCGCGGAGAAAGAGAGGGCTGCGGTGAAGTTGGGTTACCCGCACGCCGAGTCCGTGAAAGATGCCGGCAAACTCCACGCCGATGTAGCCGCCGCCCACGATGATGACGCTCTGCGGGAGCGTCGGCAGAAAAAAGGCTTCGTTGGAGGTGATGGCATGCTCGGCACCTGGAATTTTGGGCACGCTAGGCCAGCCGCCTGTGGCTATCAGAATAGTGTTCGCCGTATAGCGCTTTTGACCTACTTCGACGGTATGCGCATCCACCACCTTGGCACGGCCGTCGATGATTGTGACGCCGGCCTCTTCGAGGACTTTTCGGTAAACGCCGTTCAGCCGTGCGATTTCAGTGTTTTTGTTGGCGATGAGTCCGGCCCAGTCGAAGCGTCGCTCGCCCACAGTCCAGCCGAAGCCGGCCGCATCTTCAAAGTCTTCACTGAAGTGAGCCGCGTACACGAGAAGCTTTTTAGGGATACACCCCACGTTGACACAGGTGCCTCCCAAGTAGCGCTCTTCGGCAATAGCGACCTTGGCGCCGTAGGAAGCCGAAACTCGAACCGCGCGGACTCCGCCGGAGCCGGCGCCGATGGTGAACAAGTCATAGTCGTATTTGGCCATACTCTCTCAACCTTTCTCTTGTTAAAATGTGTTCTCCATCATAGTGGTTGTGTTTCCTCGGCTCAACCAGCAGTCAAGGGTATAATGGTCTTCTTCAAAAAGTGACATTCAAGAAGTGTTCAGGGGGCCTACTCCTCAGCGGGAGCCGATGGGCCTCTGCCTCTCTGTCCCCTCAGACTTAACTCCTTAGCTCCGTTTCCCTCAAATAAGTTCAGTGTCGGACGTCTCCCTGGCTTCGGAGCAGGTCCCCTGAACACACCCAAGCACCGTGCGGTTCCGAGGGGGGGAAGGTTTTCTCCCGAGGAACCAGTCTTTTGACAGGACCCGTGTATAATGGGCTATGGCGGGCGGGATTGTTCGTTTGGCAATGCTCTTCGAGGGAGGCCTTATTGTGCTGGCCCTTGGCTTGGGGTGGGCGCTTAAGTCGCCGTTTTACGAGGAGGTCGTTCTCAGATGGCAGGCCGTCGCCTGGGGAGCAGTGGCGACAGCGCCGCCGCTTTTTATTATGTGGCTATGCACACGCGCGCAGTGGGAGCCGCTTCTGCGGATCACGCGTGAGATGGAGAAACTCCTGCCGCGGTTTGCGGCTTGCTCCTATTTCGAGCTGGCTCTGATCTCTCTTTTGGCAGGAATTGGGGAAGAAGCCCTTTTCCGGGGTGTTATCCAGACGGCGCTTGCTGCTTGGCTCCATCCGTGGGTGGCACTTGTGATTGCAAGCGCCTTGTTCGGTCTGGGTCATCTCATAACACCGATGTATGCGCTTCTCGCAGGTCTGATCGGTCTTTATCTAGGCGGGCTTGCAATGATCTATGGGAATCTCTTATTGGTGATGATCGTGCATGCCCTGTACGACTTCATAGCGTTGGTCTACCTAGTTCGGAAGTACGAGCGGGGCCACAGGCACTGGCAAAGCGAGTAAAGTTGTTCATGAAAAAAATTCCTGCGCTGGATCTTCGTAATGTCTCGTATGTCGCCGATGGGAAAAGGATCCTCCATGCGGTCGACTGGACAGTCCGGCAGGGGGAGCATTGGGCGATTCTAGGGCCGAACGGCTCCGGCAAGACAACACTCCTCAAAATGGCCTGCGGTTATATTTGGCCCAATGACGGCGGGGCCGTCTATCGCAAAGGCAAGGAATTGATCAATCTTCCGGAGCTCAGAAAAAGCATCGGCTGGGTTACCTTCACGCTCGCCTCTCAAATACCGCTTCGTGAAAAGACGCTGAGAACCGTGGTCTCAGGAAGGTTCGCCCAGATCGGCCTCGTCGAAGGTCCCTGGGGAGAGCCGGCTCCAACAGATTACACTCAGGCTGAGAAATATCTAGGGCAGATGGGTTGCGCCTACTTGAGCGAGCAGGAGTTCGGCACACTCTCGCAGGGGGAACAACAGAAGGTTCTCATCGCCCGCGCGCGAATGACCAAGCCTTATATGATCTTTCTCGATGAACCCTGCGCCGGGATGGATCCGGGAGCGAGAGAGAATTTCCTGGGCACTTTGCAAAAACTTGGTAGACAGAGAAAAGTCCCCTCTTTGATTTACGTAACGCATCATATCGAGGAGATCCTTCCTCTGTTTAAAAAAATCCTTGTCTTAAAGGATGGGGCAGTGCTGGCGGCGGGTAATACCGGCACTATCATAAAAAAAGATGTCCTGGAGAAACTGTACAAAGTCTCGCTCAATATCACTAAAAGAAAGGGCCGCTATTGGCCGATTGTTAAGTAGGTCTGGGAAAGCAATGATCAAGTTATTCAGGGCTCAGCGGCTTTCTTACGAAAATTAAATTCAACAGTAGCGCAGGGAGACCCACTCCTCAGCAGGAGCCGATGGGGCTCTGCTTCTCTGTACCCATAGACCTAATTCCCTAGCTTCACTTTTGTCGAGTAACTTCGGTGTCGGACGTCTCCTTTGCTTCGGAGTAGGCCTCCTGCGCAGTCACAAGCTTGAGTAAGGAAGCCTGTCGGCATACGTCACAGGGATAAACGAGGTGCACCGCGAATTTTAGTTGTCGCTATTTGCCGGCTGATGGCTGAAGCCGAGCCGGCCGATGATAGGAAGCTTGAGGGCGGGTCGGTTGAGATCGATTCCGAAACTCAGACCGAGCACGTTAACTTCCAGCCCTTCTTGCCAAGCCATCAGGACGCCAAACACGCCGTATAGAGATAGTTGGTACCCCGTGCCGCTGGGAGTGTGATCTATCAAGGCGCTGTTGATCGGGTAGTCTTTTCCGACGGCAGTTACGGGCAGTTCCATTTTCAGATCGGGCACCTGCCGTCCTACGTGGGCGGTGAAGGTATTGCTGTTGGGACCAGGCCAGAGGCGATACCGGTGCGGGTAAGGATAGGTTTGCACGACTTCCTCGATCTTGTTGATAGCTTCTGCTGCTTTCGGCCCGCGCAGCTCGGCGATGATCTGCGGACGATTCCCGAACCAGTTTCTATCCGGAATGCCGGCTCTCGAGGCTACTGCCGGCAGGTTCCGCCTCAAACGCCAGCCGATCACTTGATGGACTGTGTAGTGGTCTCCGTTTTCCGGTTTGGTCGCAATCCACGTATGCACGCCGAAGATACCGCGCCAATTCAGCGCTCGCGCAGCATAGACCTGCACGACTGCTTCCGGGGTATTTTCCGGCAAGGGTGCGATTCCAGAGCTGGAGCGGTCCGCGGTGCGATAGTCTTTTCCTAATTTGACTGTCCCGGTCAAGATCACGAGTAGCGGAAGAGCAAAAAGAAAGAGAAGCACCTTAAGCATACGGCGTAATACCATTTTTTCTGGAGGGAATTATACCCCAATGTCTAAAAATATTGCAGGGTGATCTTTGGCATCAACTCAGCGAGGCCGTTTTAAGTTCTTCAAAGGCCCGCTCAATGGCCTGTGCTGCCCTGATGTGCCCGGCTCCTGCCGACGCCGACAGTATGAGCACCTTTTTAAACATTCCGCCTCGGCAAATCTCTCAGTCCAGGATCTCCTCTTTACGGCAGTTGCGGTTGAATCTCAAGCGTCGCGGCTTTAGACATGACAAATGCAAGCCGTTCAAAGGTTTAAAATCTTTGAAGATTTCTTCTGACGGATTGAACCTTGAACTATGTTGAACCTTTGAACAACTTTTGCCTCTTGAAGCCTACCTCAAGGTTGGACTAGATTTGGGCAAAAGTTTTCGGCCCTGCGTGATGCAAGGGCAAGATTCAACCACAAGGAGTAATACTAAAAATGAAAAGGGAAGTAACAATTCTATGAGCCTGTTCAACATTCTTGCGGTGCTTGTGAATCTGTCCGCTGTGTTCAGCTACATCAATCACCGCTATCTGCGCCTCCCCACATCCATCGGCGTAATGTTGATTGCCCTCGTTATGTCTTTAGGGATTATCGCCCTGAGCCATTTGGGTATTCCGTTGGAGGAAGATGCCGCACTGCTGCTTGAGAGCATCGATTTCGACGAGACCCTGCTCCACGGGATGCTTAGTTTTCTGCTATTCGCCGGCGCCCTGCACATCAATATTAACGATCTGGCAAAGGAAAAATGGATCATCACCCTATTAGCCACCGGCGGAATTGTTCTCTCAACCTTTCTCGTCGGATGGCTGATCTGGTGGGCGTTGAACCTTCTAGGTATCGGTATACCGTTCATTTATAGCTTGCTTTTCGGCGCGTTGATCTCTCCCACTGACCCTATCGCCGTTTTGGGGATATTGAAAACTACCGGGGCTCCCAAGACCCTGGAGACCAAGATTGCCGGAGAGTCTCTATTCAACGACGGTGTCGGCGTCGTGGTTTTCCTGGTCCTACTGGGTATCGCCGCCGGAGGAGGGGAGATCACGGCCAATAAAATATTCCTCCTATTTGTGGAAGAGGTTGTGGGTGGTGCGCTGTTTGGCCTGATCGTAGGTCTGATTACGTACTGGATGCTCAAGAGCGTGGACAGTTATGACGTGGAAATCCTGATTACACTCGCGCTGGTTACCGGGGGATACGCATTGGCGGATATTTTGCACATCTCGGGCCCCATCGCGATCGTGGTGGCCGGTCTCCTGATCGGCAACCACGGCCGGCTTTTTGCCATGTCCGACAAGACGCGCGAGCATCTGGATATGTTTTGGGAGCTGGTCGATGAGGTATTGAACGCCGTGCTGTTTGTTCTGATCGGTCTGGAGGTGTTGGTGCTGCAGTTTACAGGACACTATCTGGTCGCCGGGTTAATGGCGATTCCGATCGTGTTACTAGCCCGCTTTATTAGCGTGGGGATTCCCGTTAATCTCATGCGCCGGTTCCGCGAGTTTAGTCCTCATGTTGTCAAAATCATGACGTGGGGTGGATTGCGCGGCGGTATTTCTGTCGCTTTAGCTTTATCCTTACCTCCAGTCCCTGCCCGGGAGGTCATTCTGGCGATTACGTATGCAGTGGTGGTTTTCTCCATCCTTGTGCAAGGACTGACGATTGGCTGGCTAGTCGGCAGTAAGCAAACTTCGTCTTAAACTTGCTTTACTGTCCCATTCACATCTGTATACGCTTGGACCCGGCAAGACATTTCGGTCGTTGGCCTGCGTTTTGTTGGAGACATCGATGAAAGTAGTCAACTCTCGATGGTTCAAAGGAGTTGTCATTGTCTCGGTAGTTGTGCTCATCGTACTGGCCGAGCAACACTATCAACCCAGGGACTACCTCAGTTCAGACCTTATTGCGAAACGGTTGGAAGCCACCGGCTCTCTTGCAGCCGTTGTGTTCGTGCTGGTTATGGCTACAGCCGTAGTTGTGAGTCCGATTCCGAGTCTACCTCTTACTATTGCAGCGGGATCGTTCTTCGGGCCGGTGTTTGGAACTCTCTACGCATCCATTGGAGGACTCCTGGGTGCTGTTTTGAGTTTTCTCATCGCACGGTTTCTTGGGCGGGAACTGATTGGGCGGATGCTGAGGGGTCACATCAACTTTTGCCAGGACTGTTCGGACAAACTGCTTACCACGGTCGTATTCGTATCCCGGCTCCTGCCAGTCGTTTCATTCGACATGGTAAGCTACGGTGCCGGCCTCACGAAAATATCGCTGGTCAAGTTCAGCTTGGCGACGTTTTTCGGTATGCTTCCGCTAACCTTCTTTTATGTTTCTTTTGGCTCCGTGATCTTTGAAAATCGTGCAGTTTCGCTGATTGCCGGCGCGGTGTTTGTTGCTCTGTTCTTTTTTCTTCCACGTTGGATTGAACGCCATGATTTTCTTTCCATGCGGAAGCACTTCCAACACTCAGAGAACCCCCCGCTCTGATTCTTAGGTGCGATTCTGAGACCTGAGATCTATTCTGAAAAGGTCATGCGGCGGTAAACCTTCCGGACCGTTTCCACATCCCCTTTGCAGTAATCGTAAATTTCAGCCAATCTGCCGGCCCTGAAATATTCATACACCTTGGAGCCGTCGAGATCCGTTTTCGGCGAAGGGATATCGAGAGTTTTGGCTAGAAGATCGAGCTTGATAAAATCTCGTCCCCACTTGCTCCACTCGTGCATCGTGTCGAAAACCGGAGAGCTCCTGAATCTTGTAAAGGGGATTTCGCGCAGCGGCTTGATTCGATTGATGACGGAGCGCTGATAGATAAAGCGAAGATCGAAGTCCAGGACATTGTGCCCTACGAATAGGTTCGCCTCGGTAGTGAGCTTCCAGAATTTGTGGATTATCTCCTTCTCCTCGCCTTGCAGGATCTCGACAGGGCCATTGACCGGCGGCTCGGCGGCATACCCGATGCAGAGGATTCTGGCCGTTGCCCCGGCCAGGCTCAATCGCTTGATGATCTCCGGCTCATTGAGCTTCAGTTGAGGGTCTTCGAGTCCGCTTTCCAACAAGGCCTCCGGGGTCGGCACGGTTTCGATATCGAGGAATAAGATCTTCATATTTGTTTGTGAGTTAAAAGTCCTTTCGGTTTCAGCCTGAAATGATACTAAGCTCCTTTTACTTCGATTGCTTCGCCCAGCCTCAAGAAGATCAAATTGAACGCCGCCACCTCTCTTTGGAGGCTTTGCCGAGCAGCCTGTGAGTAAATTTGTGCCTGATGACGGTAACGCTCTGCAGCCTGGTTCAATTCCTCTCTGCCGATCCGGTCGCTCTTGTAATCGGCCCGATACAAACGGCCAACCGTGTCATACAGGAGATCTATCACGC
>JAUXIP010000187.1 GCA_030620935.1 Deltaproteobacteria bacterium
GTCCGGCAGCCACGGCGACCTTTTTGTGGGAGACGGTCCAAATTTTTCCTGGCCATCGGTCCATCTCCATTGGGAAAGCCGTCGCTGGGTTGAGGGCCTGGACTCCGATATCCTCGAGGGCCTCCACGATCCTGCGGCAGACCTCGTCCGCTTGATCAGCTACTTGGTGGAACTCGAGGTTTGCAACGGAGCGCCCGGGGCTTCGGATCGACTCACGGTGCAATCGACAGGCGATGCTTACGAGCATCCTTGTGGATGGAAATGCAGCCAAGATATCTTGACGGTCGGTTTCAATCTCGGGCCGGTCGATCTCTACGAAGCCGACATCGTCTGCGCCAGCGTCTAGGCACACCTTCCGGAGCCATCCCGAATCGAGGGGAGACGGGTGCTCCGTCCGAGGCGCTATCTGACTCTTCTCGTAGAACTGCTTGACTGTAGGATGCTCATTCAAGTTGGGCATTGCTGCCTCTCCACCTGCTCATGGTGCTTCCTTTCTTACCCTTACAAACAGATTTTTGAGATACTGCTTGAAATGCCGGAGATTTTTCTCCACCGCCTTAGGATCTCGCTTGGATTTCGCTAAAATAATTGAGCCCTCGAACACGGCGATGAAGTGCTCGGCCAAGCTGCTCGTGTCAAAACGTGCTTTGGGTGCATATTTGGCTTTTGCCTTATCCAGATCTTGCTTGAGTAGCTCCGCCCAGCCGGTAAAATGGCGAGCACATGATTTACGGATATCCGGGTGCGTTTCCGACAGATCCTGCGCAAAGCTGCCGAGCAAGCAACCTTTCTGTACTGACGGTTCCTGGGACATCTTGATCACAAAGTCCAAGTAACCATAAACACGTTGGAGAGGATCGCTGTTTTTGGAAAAAGGTGCAGCCTGAATAGATTGATATCGAGATGCAACAAAGCGGTCTAAAACCGCTTGGCCCAAAGCTTCCTTGCTCTCAAAATAGTGGAAAAAGCTTCCCTTGGTGAGACCAGCGGCCTCGCAGATTTCATCGACAGTGGTCGCGACAAAGCCCTTGCCGAGCATCAGCTCTCGGGCTGCGTCGAGCAATTTTTCTTTGGCCGGGGAGTGGGACTGGGGAGTTCTCATTGTTATACCAACCAGTTGGTATGCTTATATCAATTCAAATGGGCCCTTGTCAAGCGGCGATGGTGCCTGGCCCTTTATCCAGGATTGGCAAGCGCTGGTGGCATCAGCTCAAGTACATGGAAGATGCCAAAGAAGGTGCGCCGGGCAGTAAGTTTACTTAATCCTGCTTGGTGGATGAGATCGAGCGGTTCACGATTCCAGTGGCAGCCGAGAAACTCCGCGTGGCGGTCTGTCCGGCAGTCCTGCCATTGGCCGATCCACTCGCGGTTGCTCCGGCCATGTTCCAAAAGAAGAATACGGCCGTCGGCGCGACAAACCCGGGCCATCTCTCTAAGCGCAGCAACCGGGTCCGGGAAGGTGCAAGTCGTCAGTGAGGAGACTACTGTATCGAAGCTAAGGGCGGGAAAGGCAAGAACCTGGGCATCCATGACAGCGAAAGGAATCTCAAGGTCTAATCTCGATGCTCGTTTACGGGCGATCCTCAGCATCTCGCTGCTTAAATCCACTCCAGTAATACGGCATCCCATTGGATAGTAGCGAATGTTCTTCCCTGTTCCTACCGCCACCTCCAGTATTTTACCCGAGGCCCGCTGCAGCAGTTCGCGGCGAAGCCGCCTTACGCCTAATAGGAGATCCGGAATGCCCTCAAAGAAATCGTACTTGGGAGCAAACTCGTTATACTTTTGCCGGATCTCCTGAGAGGTTAGCGTCATCTACGTTGTCTCCTGCATACGGATAGTCCATCTGTTTGCGGATCTTCTCTTTGGCCTCGCGCCCCGCCAGCTTTTCACAAAGGTAAAGCCCCAGATCGATTGAAGATGTAACTCCTCTTGCAGTTATGACCTCACCCTCGTCTACAACCCTCTGGTTCACAACAGACAAGCAGTATTTTTGAAGATCACGAAAAGCATTTGGGTGAGTGGTTGCTGTTTTTCCCTTTAAAAATCCCTCCTCTCCCAACAGTAAAGCACCCGTACACACGGAGACTTTAAACTTGCAATGCTCAGCGGTCTTGATCCAATTAATGAACTTGGCGTCGTTTAGCAACTTTCTGGAACCAAATCCGCCCGGCACGATAACCATGTCATAGTCTCGGAGGGGTCCACCCACTTTTGTCGGAGTAAATTGGAGGTCGGTCTTGTCTTTTACCTCCTTCGAAAGGGCGCAAACATCCCATTGTAGGTCAGGGATGAACCCCATGATCTTAAGCCGGGTCACAGGATCATACACGCCGATGAAATCCAAGGAAGTCATGCCATCATAGATAATAAATGCAACTTTCACGAATATTCCCCCTATGGATAAGCGGTGTTGTCAAAGTTTTATCAGGTCGCCGACTCGAATCCTGCCATCCGTCAGGATCTCCGCCCGCAGGCCGCCTCTGTGGATCAACCCTCGCATCACCCCTTTGGCCGTCAGTTTCTCGAGGTGCGAGCAAGGATCGCAGAGGCGAATGCCGCGCAGCATAACTTCGCCGACTTCGAACTCCCGCCCAACCAGGTGGTTGAGCGGAACGCCACGAGTAGCAATATTGCGGCGGCTGTCTTTGGGGTTAAGTTCGATCCCATAGTCTCGCTTTAAGGCCTCGATAGTCTCAACCTCGATCAGCGTTACGTCCCTTCCCAACCCAGGTTGATTTGAGTAAGTCCCCGCTTCGGTAAAATAGCGGTCCCCCTCGAGCCCTTTCCCCGGAGCCGCATGGACTTGGTTGACCGATACCATAGGAGCCGAGGCTGTAGCCGCGATGTGTATAGAAACAATTGCGCCGTTCAGCATAGCTCCCTATATTACAGTTTTTTCCATTCTACCCAACTAGGTCTCTTTTAAAGAACCGTGATTTGGTAATCGGCCGCTGATGGTTTATAATGACCGCTTGTCGACACGCTAAGAACAACCCTGTACCTTCCGGGCGACTGTCAATCCGCAAACTATGAATTTCTGGCAAACAATTGAAAAACCCATCATCGGCCTTTCACCTATGGATGGAGTCACCGATGCCTCTTTCCGATATATCACGGCCAAGCACGGCGGCCCTGATATCACCTTGACCGAGTTCGTCAACGTCGAGAACTCTTTCTTCGCGCCCCAGACGCTCATCAAAGACCTGACTTATTCCGAGATCGAGCGTCCGGCGGTCGCGCAGGTCTATGGCCATACGCCGGAGATGTTCTACAAGTTTGCGCACATTATTTGCGAGCTCGGGTTCGACGGCATGGATATCAATATGGGCTGTCCCGCGAAAAAGGTCGCTGCCGGGGGCAGCGGTGCTGCTCTGATCCTCACGCCGAAATTAGCTCAGGCGATTATCCGAGCTGCGCGCCAAGGAGTCAAAGACTGGCTTGCAGGACAGGCTCTATGCGACCTAAAGATTTGCCCCGAGTTGATCCAAAACATCCGGATTGCGAATCGACAGAGAAGCGGGTTGGAGACTCCTCCCCGGCGGCGTCTCATCCCGGTATCGGTCAAGACTCGGCTCGGATATGACCGGATCGTCGTGGAGGAGTGGATTCAGACTCTACTCGAGGAAAAACCAGCGGCCATCTCCCTCCATGGCCGGACGCTCAAACAAAAGTACACGGGAATTGCCGATTGGGAATCTATAGCTCGAGCCGTCGAGCTATCGAAGAATTCAGGCACCTTGGTTCTGGGCAACGGTGACCTGCGAGATATGGCGGACGTGTACCGTCGGGTGTGTGAGACCGGCGTGGATGGAGTTCTCTTGGGCCGCGCCACCCAGGGAAATCCGTGGATCTTTAGAGCCAAGGATCGGGTGAAACAGGCCCTGCGGTTCAACGGTGCCGTGTTCATCGATCATGGTCCTGTCAGCTTGGGCGAGCGGTTTCGAGTCATCCTGGAGCACAGCAAACATTTTGAGCAACACTGGGGACTCTCGAGTTTCGTCGGGATGCGAAAACATTTGGCCTGGTATTGTAAGGCGTCCCCCAGGGCCGCGGAGCTACGCTCTCGGATGGTTCGACTGAACAATGTCAAGGAGGTCGTCGACTGCCTACGAGACTACACAATCTATCTTACCTCCGAGTTTGAACACGACTCACGCTTCACGAGCACGGCTCATTCCTTCCAGCCTGCATCCCTCATCCCTCATCCTTTAGCCTGATGAGACTCATCAAGCTTGCCAAGCTTATTTTGGCCTCCACTTCTCCGCGCCGCCGCGAGATCGTCGCGCTTCTCGGCCTGCCGTTCGAGGTGATTTCTCCGCGATTTGACGAGCACACATCATTCCACCTCCCCATCGAGGACGAGGTTCTGGAATTCGCCCTCGGAAAAGCGGAGTCGGTCGCCAGAAACCATCCTCAAAGCATCGTTATCGGCAGCGACACGATGATTCTCATAAACGGAACAAAGGTCGGTAAGCCTGACGGGATTGCCGGCGCGAAACAAATTCTTCACTCCCTTTCCGGCAGAACTCATCGGATTCTCACCAGCGTCGCCATCATTGATAGTTGTGGCGGGCCGGGTCTCAGGATCGTAGAAGAAGTTTCCGTGAGAATGCGCGACTACTCGGACAAAGAGATCGAGCGCTACCTTGCGTGTAATGAATCCCTCGATAAGGCGGGCGCCTACTCGATCCAGGGGGAAGGCCGTGCCCTGATCGAATCCATCCACGGCGATTACCTTGCCGCGGTGGGCCTGCCTTTAAAGCCGATTGCCGACTATTTGAAAAGCCGGGGCATCTTCATTCCGGTAAACGTCGAGAAGCTCTACTGTGAGAAATCGTTCTTAAACTGGCGGAGTTTCTAAGGGCAAAGCAAAAAGAATAAAGGCTAAGGGATGAAAAGAGATCTTCCATCAGAAAGCTTCATTCGAGAAGCAAGACAAATCCCTGGATCATTTCTCATTTTCCTTAACCCAGAGCAGAGATACGAGCGCTAAGGCGATCATGCCGGCAACCCCCAGCCAGGCGGGACGATACGATTGAGTTCGGTCGACGAGTAGGCCGAAAGCCGGGACTAACCCGATCACCCCAAGAAAACCGGCCGTATTGGCCATTCCGACGGCAAGGCCGGCCGTTCGATTTCCCCCAAGCTCA
>JAUXIP010000363.1 GCA_030620935.1 Deltaproteobacteria bacterium
CCTCCCGGGACAGATATTGTTGATCAGGATCTTGTCTTTGGCGAGCTCACGCGACAGCGTCTTGGCCAGACCGATCACGGCGCTACGAATCGCGTTCGAGAGCACCAGTCCGACAATCGGCTCTTTGACCGAATAAGAAGTGATATTGATGACGCGTCCTCCACCCGATTGGCGCATGTGCGGCACTGCCGTGCGCGTGAGCCTCATCGCGCTCAGAAAACTCAGACGAAAGGCCTTCTCCCAATCCTCATCGGTAAATTTCATAAACTCGCCCGGCGGCGGCCCGCCGGCGTTCGTGACCATCACATCGAGGCGGTGAAAATGCTCGACACTCCCGGCAACGAATTTTTGAATGTCCTCGGCGCGGCTCATATCGGCCACCATGGAGAACACCTCCCCACCGCTCTCCCGGCGGATCATCTCCGCCGCCTCATTGAGTTGGGCCTCGCCTCGGGCGCAGATGCTTACCTTTGCACCTTCGCGAGCAAACCCTAGAGCAATCGCCCTCCCCATTCCCTGGCTGGCACCAGCCACCAAGGCTACCTTACCGCTTAAACCGAGATCCATCTCTAATCCTCTAGAAAGAATTAAGAATCCAGGAGCCAGAATCCAGAATTATAGGGGAGGGTGGATTCTGGATGCTGACTTCTGACTGCTGAATTCTTTGCTTCTTCATTTTTGCGTCCAGTAAACATTGGTCCGAAATTCAGGATTCAAGCGCATGATATAGAGCGAGAGCATGCCATGAGCGCCCAACTGGCGCAGCCGCCTCGGATCCCCGGCAGTCAAAGCCTCCTTTTCCTCAGGTGTGAGATCATACCGGCTGATGACCTTCTTGAGATCGCCTAGAGCCTCCTGATAGACCTCGTCATTCAATTTGAGATCAAAGAGGAAGCGGTTGAGATGGTAGCTGCTCATCTTTTCTCCTTCGTAAGGCGTTAGGGGTAAGGCGTGAGGAGTCACCTAACGCCCTCACGTCTTACGCTTTACGGTCCTAGGCGCCAGCTGACGAATCCCCATCCTGTAGCAACATGGTCGGGCATATAAAAAGTAGCCGCCGCTTTGGTATCTCCCACAGCCCCCATCACAACCATCCAATTGAGAAATTCCGAATCCCCGGCCTTACAAAGCTCTTCCAATGAGTAATCCGCCAAGCTCCTCCCCTTCCCTTCGCGCATGATCTCCAGAAGCTTATGATCAAATTGCGTGTCGATCTCGCCGATTCTCGGCGATCCGGGGAAGTGGGACAGGCCACCGGTAGCGAGGATTGCAACTCGTTCACTCGCCCCTTCCGCCACCTCGCGAATCAATTCCCCCACCTGGTAACAACGGCGCGGCGTAGGCAGCGGCTCCACCCATGTATTGACATAGATCGGGAGGATCGGAATCGTGGGCTTTGGCAGAAGGAAGTAGAGCGGCACCACCTGGGTATGCTGCAACTCGACATGCTCCCCGAAGGAGAAATCGATTCCCTTTTTAAGACCAGCCCCTAATATTGTCCGACCCAGCTCCTTGTGGTTTTGATAACGAAACTTGTGACGGGTGAATTGTCCTTTCACCTCGTCGGCCAAGGTCACTAAAAAAGTCGGGATGTTATTGAAGAAGAAATTGACGAACTGATCGTTGGCAACGACGATAAGGACATCGGGCTTGGAAGCTTCCAGATCGGAACGCAGAACCGAAAAAGCCTTCTCTGCCTCCTGCCTGAGCTTTTGCTGCGCCTCGAGAGACGGTTTGGCCGCGGCCGCCTGAGGGGCCATGCGGTAATGGAGCTGCATAAACTCCTCCCACTCCACACCCGGCTCCAAAAGAATGTTCGGTGCGTGACTTGCAGCCAAGGCAGATACTAAAGGCATCCTTCCATCTCCTCCCAACTAGAGCTGGAATCCTATAATCCGCTCCCCAAAAAATCAACTTCAACACGGTTTGTTCGGATCACGCAGCAGGAGTTTTTCGTGACAACCAGTTGATGACCGCCTCGGCATTCTCGTCTGGCGGAAAGACCGGATAAAAAACCTTCTCGACGGTTCCATCGAGGAGAATCAGCGTTAACCTTTTGATCAACGTCATCGATCCTACTTTGAAGGTAGGCAATCGCAACCCATTTACAAACTCCAGCCGCTCATCACTCAACAACTCAAACGGAAGGTGCAGCCGCTCGACTGCTTCGCGCTGGTAGTCGCTGTCTTGTGTGCTGAGACCAAAGACACCTGCGCCAATAGCCTGCAACTCTCGATAATGATCCCGAAAGGCACAGGACTGGGGCGTGCAACCTCGCGCGCCTGGGATCTCATTCCACCCATGCGGCGGTTCTTGATCCGGTCGTCCCGTACGTGGATAGCAGTACACGACCGTTCTCCCCGAGATAGCAGCTAAATCAACCATGCGACCTGCCGTCGAGCGCAGAGGCACTGAAGGAAGCCGCATGCCTGGAAGATGATCGCACGCGCCGTCGTTGACAGGCGCGGCAAGATTTTCCGGCAGCTCGTAGAGATTATCCGATCTTGGCATGGCTTCGCTTAACGTTAAGCTCAGGGGCGCCCGCTGCAGCGTCTGGTTAGAAAGGCTTTCTACTCGATGATGACTGTGCCGTGCATCCCTTCAGCTTCATGTCCAGTAATTGTGCAATGGAGCTTGTAGGTTCCTTTCTTTACTGGGACAAAATACATATCGAGTGATCGGCCCGGAAAAACTTCTAAGGCCGAGAAGTACGGGGCCTTGATTTCGCCATCAGTATTGGACTGAACTTTTCTGGTGGCGATTGCTTTAAAAAAGCCCTCGGCCGTGAAGTAGTGTTTGACGGTGCCCCTGTTTTGTATCTCTAGTTTGTACGGCACGTCGGCTTTGAAATGCAGGGTTGAGGGTGTGTAGGAATACTCCTTCAAGACGACGGGAACGGTTTGTATCTTGCTCCAGTCCGCTGCCTTCACCCTCGCTTTGGCATCAGCGACATAGTCAACTTTTGCACACCCTGACACAAGAACCACTGCTGCGCATCCGACCACCATTACCCATCGAGATCTCTTTGTCATATTCTTTCCTTTCTAACGCCGCGCATGAGCCGGGCGGGAACGCAGCCAAGGGAAACGCCCAAAGATAAACGCGCCGGCTCCATGCGCTTGTTATATGGTCGTTAGATCTGACAGTCAGAGCTACTCGGTCGGAAGGCCAGCGGCTTTCCAGGCTTCCATACCTCCTTCCAGGTAGCAGACGCTCGTAAAGCCCATGTCCTTAAGAAGTTTTGCTCCTATGGCG
>JAUXIP010000023.1 GCA_030620935.1 Deltaproteobacteria bacterium
ATCTATCTCTTCGTGCTCATCGCCCTGCCCTTCTATCACTGGGCTCATCGCTTTTACTTTGCGGTGAACGATATGCGCCTCGGACTCCCACGCAAGCCGCTCGCTATCCTATGCTATGGAGGTGCGGTAGTCGGCACAATCGCGACCGTATGGGTTTTACTGCAGGTGTGATATAGGGAAATTCGAAGAACTCATCTCTCAGGCTATGAAAACCTGGAGGTCGATATGGCTGAGGAAAAGCTAACCCAGGCGGAATTTGTCAAGAAGGCGATCGTCAGCTTGAGGAAAGATCCCTACAAGGGTATTCACTCGGTCTACTCGGGCTTCAACGAGGCCTTCCGGGCCTACTTCAACGATGATCCCATCAAATGGACCACCCAACTGGCCGAGGAAGGGGTCATTGAGGTCAGACCTGCGCGCCGCGGGGTCATGCTCTATCTCCACGGAGAAGCATCTGCCCGCAGCACAGGAAAAGACGTCCTAAAGAAGATGGGGCTCTGACCGCTTCTACGCAGATCCGTCCTTTTAGCCATAGATTGCAAATTGAAGGGAATTCAGGAGCCAGAATCCAGAAGTGGGAATTCTGAATTCTGTTTTCCGATTTCTGAATTCGCCTTTTTTCCTTTCCAGCCTAGATCTCGAGGATTTTGGGGTATTGTGTAAGGTTCCGATTCCCGTCCGGCGTAACCAGGACCACATCTTCCAGGCGCACACCGCCCATCCCCAGATAGTAAAGCCCCGGCTCCACTGTCACCACATGGCCGGTTCGTAAAATGGCCTGGCTGGATGCAATCCGCGGCGGCTCATGAATATCCAGACCCAACCCATGTCCGGTCCCGTGAAAGAATCCCTGCATCCGGCCATCGATCTTACCGGTGGAAAAACCTCTCTGCTCGAAGAGGGCAAGGATTTTTTGGTGAACTTCTTTTCCTTCGACTCCGTCCCGAATCATGCGGAAGGCAAGCTCCTGCCCGGCCTCAACCGCTGCGTAGGCCTGTTTGAGCCGATCCGAGGCGCGCCCGCGCACAACCGTCCGACTCAAGTCGCCGAAATACCCGGTCTTTTGAGAGCGGGGAAAGATGTCGAAAATGATCGAGGTATCCGCCTTGATCGGCCCGCTACCTTCATGGTGAGGGTCGCAGCACTGGTTTCCGGAGGCAATAATCGTATGGCTGGGAACCCACCCCTGAGCCATAATCGCGGTGTTGACGATCCTTTTGAGAGTCTCGGAGGTGAGACGAGAGCCGTTCAGATAGAGATAGCGATCGCGGCCTATCTTTGCCCTTTTAAGGGCTCTGATCCCGGCAGCAAGTCCCTGCTCCGCCACTCTGAGCGAATCGCGAATGCTTTTAACCTCATCAGCCCGCTTTCTCTCCCGTTCTGGGAAGAAAGGATCCTGCCGAATTTCTACGCCAAAGCCCCTTGATTTCAGTTGGTCGGCGATCAAAGCGGGAAAATTGGCTGGGATGATAAGAGA
The DNA here is from genome assembly GCA_030620935.1 of Deltaproteobacteria bacterium. Next base: position 1,478 of record JAUXIP010000023.1, read on the forward strand.
GCGAATCCTCCTGTCACGCAATAGGATCTCGAGGACATCGATGGTGGTAGGGGGACGCTCGCCTAGATCCAAAAACCGTTTCTGATAAAAGGAGAGGGAGAGGACATGATCCACATCTGCCTGTTTCTTGGCCCGGTCGATTTCCAAGTCGCTCATGACCACATACTTTTTCCCCTCGTGCTTAAAAAAGATGAAAGGGTCCGGGACGAAAAAGCCAGTGGCATAGAGCATGTTGGCATCCCCCTCGGTGGAGGAGACAATCAGCAAGGCTTGATACCTCTTCGGGGACACGCTGGTTCGGCTTGAAGCCGGCGACTTTTGAATCTTCCGCAGCTGATTTTCTTTTGATGGCATCGTTCCAGGGGTTTTTAATAGGACCCTACATGTGTTAGTTTATCTGGATGCCCAGGAGATCTAAGCTACCAATCTTGCTGTAAATCTTCAAGATCTACGCAATCCGAGACAAGTTGTCATTCTGTTGACAGATTAGCCTCTTCTGCTATGATGCCGACCCTTGGCCGACACCATTTGTTGTGAGGACACCATTTATGGCGCCAAAAGATAATCTGGAAAAGCTACGCGAGTTAAACCAACAGGCAGAAGCCGGCGGTGGAGAGACCAGAGTTCAACGCCAACACGAGCAGGGTAAGCTCCTGGCGCGCGAGCGGCTTGACATCCTCCTCGACCGCGACAGTTTCGTCGAATTGGACCGTCTGAGGATGCACCAATGCACCGACTTCGGCATGGACGCCAAAAAAATCCCCGGAGACGCCGTGGTCACCGGCTACGGGAACATCAATGACAGATTGGTCTATGTTTATTCTCAAGATTTTACCGTGCTCGGCGGCAGCCTGAGCAAAGCGGTTGCGGACAAAATCTGCAAGGTCATGGACTTGGCCTTAAAAAACGGCGCTCCCATTGTGGGCATCAACGACTCCGGAGGGGCGCGGATTCAAGAGGGTGTTGCGAGCCTGGCCGGCTACGCAGAGATATTTTTACAAAATGTGCTCGCTTCAGGAGTGGTTCCCCAGATCTCCGCCATAATGGGTCCTTGCGCCGGTGGGGCGGTTTATTCTCCGGCCATCACGGACTTTGTCTTTATGAGCAAGGCCACCAGCTACATGTTTATCACTGGACCGGACGTGATAAAAACAGTCACCCATGAAGAGGTCACCAAAGAAGACTTGGGAGGATCCGAGACCCACAACACGAAAAGCGGCGTCGCCCATTTTTCAGCGTATGGGGAAAAGGAATGTCTCCTGATGATCCGCGAGCTGATGGGATTTCTCCCCAGTAATAATCAAGAAGATCCACCCTTCCACCCCACACATGACGATCCGTTGAGACGCGACAGAAGCCTCAGGGATCTGGTCCCGGACAACCCGAATCGCCCCTATGATATAAAGAATCTCATCGGCGCCGTAGTCGATGAAGGTTACTTATACGAAGTGCAGCGCGATTTTGCTCCCAATATGGTCATCGGATTTGCTCGCCTCAGCGGCAGACCGGTCGGCATAGTCGCCAACCAGCCGGCCCATTTGGCAGGCTGCTTGGATATCGATGCCTCCGTCAAGGCAGCCCGCTTTATCCGGTTCTGTGATTGCTTCAACATCCCGCTGGTGACTTTTGTGGATGTCCCCGGTTTCCTGCCGGGGACATCTCAAGAATACAACGGCATCATCCGCCACGGGGCCAAGCTCCTCTATGCCTATGCCGAGGCTACGGTGCCCAAGATTACCGTAATCACCCGCAAGGCCTACGGAGGCGGCTACATCGTCATGTCGAGCAAACATCTGAGAGGCGATATCAATCTCTCCTACCCCACCGGTGAGATCGCCGTCATGGGGCCCGAGGGAGCTATCAAGATCGTCTTCCGCGAGACCTTGGAAAGGGCGACTGATCCGACCAAGACCAGAGAGGAAATGGCAGCCCAATACCGGGAGACATTTGCCAATCCCTTCAAGGCTGCGGAGTTGGGGTATGTCGATGCGGTGATCGATCCTGAGGAGACTCGCCCGGTGCTGATCCGCTCCTTAGAGATGTTGAAGAACAAGAAAGATCAGAACCCGCCAAAGAAGCATGGCAATATACCGTTGTAGACCAGAATCCAGGAGTCAGAAGTCAGAATCCAGAATTCTGAATCCTGGATTCTGGATTCCGATTATTCTCCACCCGGATCATGTTTAAGCGCATATTAATCGCCAATCGGGGAGAGATCGCAGTCCGAATCATCCGTGCCTGCCGGGAATTGGATATCGAGACAGTCGTTGTTTATTCCGAGGCGGACCGCCACTCTCTCCACGTCAAATATGCCGATTACGCTTACCTGATCGGTCCCCCACCCTCCACCCAGAGCTATTTGGCAATCGATCGCGTTCTCGATGCAGCGAAAAAGAGCGGCGCAGAGGCAGTCCACCCGGGATACGGCTTTTTAGCTGAAAACAGCGAGTTTGCACGGCGGTGTCAAGAAAACAAGATCGTTTTTATTGGACCCAAGGCCGACACCATCGAGCAGATGGGGGACAAGGTAAAGGCCCGAGCGGTCATGAAAGCGGCCGGGATACCGGTGGTCCCGGGATCAGATGGGGCTCTAGAGTCTGAAGAAGAGGTTGTAAAAGTCGCCCAAGGGATCGGCTATCCTTTTATGTTGAAAGCTGTCGCCGGCGGCGGAGGAAAAGGTTTAAGAATGGTCCGTTCCGCGCGCGAGATTACTTCCGCCTATCGGGCGGTACGCTCCGAGGCCTCCTCTTCTTTCGGAGATCCTAGGCTCTACGTAGAAAAATACTTGGACCAGCCGCGCCATGTAGAGGTTCAGATACTTGCCGATCAATACGGCAAGGTCCTACACCTCTACGACCGGGAATGTTCTATCCAGCGCCGCCATCAAAAAATCATTGAGGAGTCTCCCGCCCCTGCACTGGATAATCGGACACGACGGAGGATAGCCAAAATCGCCATTCAAGGCGCGCGGGCCGTCCAGTATGTCGGCGCCGGGACGCTGGAATTTCTCATGGACCGAGACAAGAACTTCTACTTCCTGGAAATGAATCCCCGCCTCCAAGTCGAGCACCCCGTCACCGAGAGAGTCGTGGGGATCGATTTGGTCAAGGCCCAGATCGAGGTGGCAGCCGGAGGTTATCTGCCCTGGCGGCAGCGTCACATCAGCCCGACGGGGCATGCCATCGAGTGCCGAATTTATGCCGAAGATCCGGAAAAGGACTTCATGCCTTGCCCGGGCAAGATCGAAGGGCTAAGGCTCCCTGAAGGACTCGGCGTGCGCAATGATTGTGGGGTCTATGAAGGCGCCGAGGTTCCCATCTACTATGACCCGATGATCGCTAAACTCATCACCTGGGGAGAGAGCCGTGTCGAAGCGATCTTGCGGATGCGTCGGGCCCTGCGCGAGTATCAGGTCCGGGGAATCAAAACGAACATTCCCTTCCACCAGTGGATACTTCGCCACCCCCGCTTTATGACCGGAGATTTCGACACCGGCTTTATCGACGATGAGTACCGTTTTAGGGGGAAAGAAGAGATCTATCCTCACAAAGATATCGCCCTGGCCTCTGCGGCCATCGCGGCTCTGCACCGAGAGCAAGAGCTGACCGTTCGACTCCTGGAAAAAGGGGCAACCGAGAAATCCCGGTGGCGCGACAGAGGAAGGAGAGAGTCGATGCGGGCGGCTTCCAACTTTTACGGCCGAGGCTGGAAAAGATAGAGCATCGAATAAGGGTTTGACTATGGCCTTTATCGCCAGACTTGGAGAACGGACCTACGCGGTGGAGATCGAAGAGATCGGCAAGTCTCTCTACCGCGTCGCGATCGACGGGAACGAATTCAAAGTCGACGGCAAGAAGACCGGCCTCAGCAGCTATTCTTTAATTGTCGATGACCGCTCTTTTGAAGTGGACGTCGATATCTCCGAAGACGAGTACAGAGTCTTGGTGGACGGGAGAACCTACCACATCCCTCTGCTGGACGAGAAACGGATGCGCCTAGGCGGGTGGCAGTCCGGCATCCATCTGCAAGGCCGCCAGGAGATCTCCGTTCCCATGGCGGGAAAGATCATTGCCGTCCTCGTAGCCGAGGGTGATCAGGTTGAAAAAGGGCAAGGGCTGGTGATTGTGGAGGCGATGAAGATGGAAAACGAAGTCCGATCTCCTATTCAAGGGGAGATCAAAGAGGTCAAGGTCCAGGGAGGAGAGACAGTGGAGGCAGGAACGACTCTCGTTGTGGTGGAATAGAAAGTATTTTTGCCGCCGAAGAAATTTTTTCTTGTCACTTTTTTCCTTTCATGTTATGAAATCGAAACGATGGTCCCAAAAAAAGTTTTTTTAACCAAAGGAGTCGGAGTTCACAAAGAACGACTGGCCTCGTTCGAGCTTGCGCTACGAGGCGCCGGCCTCGCATACTGCAATTTGGTTCTTGTCTCAAGCATCTATCCTCCCAACTGTAAAAAACTCTCGAAAGAAGAGGGCCTAAAATTATTACGGCCGGGAGAGGTTGTCTTTTGTGTCTACGACCGTGAGAGCACCAACGAGCCGAACCGCTTAGTGGCTGCCTCGGTCGGCGTAGCGATACCCGCCGATCAGGAACAGTACGGCTATCTCTCGGAGCACCATTCCTTCGGCGAGACCGAAGAGAAGGCCGGCGAGTATGCCGAGGACTTGGCCGCAAGTATGCTCGCGACCACTTTGGGGATCGAATTCGATCCCGACACGGCTTGGGACGAGCGCGAGCAGATGTTCAAAATGTCAGGGAAGATCGTCCGCACCTCCAACGTCACCCAATCGGCCGTGGGCAACAAAGATGGGTTATGGACTACCGTTTTTGCAGCCGCCGCCTTTGTCAACGACGAAAATAACGACAATCAGTAACCCTCCAATCACTTCCCTCTCCTCCTAACCTTGACCCGAAAAAAACCTATCGACAAATAGTCGCTGGGCGAGGGTGGTAAGACTAAAGGCCGTAGGCGCAGGATCAAGCGCGAACCGGACAGCTCTCAATCGCTCTTTCGACGGGTAAAGTAGGCCACTCCGATGCTGATCCCATAAAGCACGAGAAGCGGGAGCGCCAGGAGAACCTGAGAGATGATGTCGGGTGGTGTCAGAATCGCCGCTAAGATAAAAATAACCAGAATGGCATAGCGGAATTGACGAATCAGAAACCTGTAGTCGATCAAACCGACGCGTGTCAGAAAGTAGGCTAGAACGGGGAGTTCGAAGGTGACACCGAATGCCAGCATCAGCTTGGCCGAGAACGAGAGATATTCCCCGATCCGGAGGGTCGGCCGCACATCGATGGCTTCATACTGTTCGAGAAAAAAGCTGTACCCAAACTGAAAGATCACCTCGTAGCAAAACCACGCCCCCAGGAGAAAGAACACGGTACCGAAGAAAACAAAGAGACGGGCATGGCGTTGTTCATGTTGGTACAGGCCCGGCGCGATAAAGCGCCAAACCTGCCAGAGCATTACCGGGAGAGCGACAAAGATGGAGGCGATGATTGCAACCTTGAGCTTGGTAAAGAACGCCTCGGCAACCCCCGTGCCGATGAGAACAAGGTCTGGTTGCACTTTGAGAATCGGCGCCGTCAGAAAGGAAAACAGAGCGTCCGCAAAGGCATAGCAGCCCAGGAAAGCGACCATCACGGCTACGGCAGACGTAATGAGGCAGGAACGAAGCTCTTCTAAGTGACCGGTGAAGGACATGCGGGCATCGTCGGACTGCCCTTTAGCTTGGTTTCTTTCCACTCTCTTTCGCAGCAGGATCTGAAGGTGGTGTGGTGGAGGGAGGTGGCTCGTCCTCCGTGCGAGCTTGGGGAGGAGGTTCCTCGATCTCCTCTTCTACCTTGCGGATCTCGTCTTTTAAGTCACTCGTCGCTCGCCTAAACTCCGAAATGCCTTTGCCCAAAGCCCGAGCGATCTCCGGAAGCTTTCTAGGGCCCAGGATAATCAGGGCGACAGCCAAGATCAGAATCAACTCCGGCATGCCGATGCCGAACATGTTTTCCTCCAAGCCTAAGCTAGTCCATTTCCTATAGGTTGGCAAGCGCCCCTTATCGACGGATCAGGGTCATGCTAATGGGGCTGGGAGAGTTACAGTAAACGTCGAGCCCTTGGCCGGCTTGCTCTTGACCTCAATGGTTCCGCCCAAGAGGTCGGTAAACTTTTTAACGATGTAGAGTCCTACTCCCGCACCGCCATAAACCCGGGTCTCGGAACTATCGACCTGTTGGAAGATGCCGAAGATCGATGACAGATACTCTTCAGGGATCCCTATCCCCGTATCCGCCACTTTGACCTCCACGGTCTGGGATTCCTGTCTATAGCGTGCGGATATGGTGACGTGACCATTGTCGGTGAATTTGATGGCGTTGTGAACGAGATTCTGAAGAATGTGCTTGAACTTCTCCCTATCCGTTCTCACAACGGGCAGATTAAGGGAATAATCCCAATTGAGGACCAGCTTTTTCTTCATCGTCGTAATATCGTAGATCAATCTGCACTCATTAAAGAAATCTTCTAAACGGACATTGTGGCTTTCCACTTTGACCGTTCCGGTCCCGATGCTGGTCGCTTCCAAAATCCCCTTGATCATGCCGAGCAGATCTTTGGATCGGCCCAAAACCTTCTCCAAAGCTTTTTCTTGCTCCGGTTTGATCTCCCCCAGCATTTGGTCCTTGACCATCTCCGTATAGCCCACGATTGTGTTGAGTGGCGTCCGAAGTTCGTGCGACACCACGCTGAGAAATTCATCTTTGGTCCTGTTGGCCCTCTTCAATTCGACGGCCTGTTGCTTTATCTGTTCGTAGAGCTGGGAATTTTGAATCGCGATGGCGGCCTGGCTCGCCAGCGTGGAGAGAAACTCGACCTCGTCCTTGCTGAATTCATACTTCTCTTTCGTGAAGAACGAAAGAACTCCCAGGACCTCTCCCTTGGTGATCAGAGGGAGCCCCAGATAAGAGATCACTCCGTTTTTCCGAAGATAATCGGGCCGTTGGATACGTGGATCTGTTTGCACGTTCACAACCGCCACAGGGCTTTTTTGTTGGAAAACAGCCCGAGGCAGACTACGCCCTCCTTCCCTCCTCCAGGTGTTCCAATCCTTTTCGTCGAGGTTCCGGTGGGCTACACCCTCTAGTTTCCCGTTTTCCTTATTGAACAATCTGAGGGAGATAATTGAGTAAGGAACGAAGAATTCGATTTTTTCTAGCAAGAGGTCCAGGATGGTACGGAGATCCAGAGTCGAGGTCGTAGCCAGATTAATTTCGTGAAGAGCAGCCATTCGCTGCAACTGACTTTTGATCCGCTTCTCATCTTCCTTCCGGCTGTTGATATCGATGTGACAGCCCAACATGCGGTAGGCTTTTCCTTCTTTGTTTCGCAGCACTGCGGCGCGTGCCAAAACCCAACGGTACGAGCCATCCTTGTGGCGCAGCCGAAACTCGGCCTCGTAGTCCGGCCAGGGATTTCCTAGATACGATTTAACGATCGTGAGCATGCGGTTGCGATCTTCAGGATGGAGCCGGTTCTCCCATTCCTCAAAACGGTTTGGAAATTCATGGTCTTCATAGCCCAGCTGTTTTTTCCATTCAGGGGAGTAGTAGGCTTCATTCGTAAGGAGATCCCAATCCCAAAGGCCGGTATTGGACCCCTGGATGGCCAATTGAAGCCGCGCTTGAATATCATGTAGCGATTCTTCCGCTCTTTTCCGCTCTATAGCCGTGGACAATATATTCGCAACGGCCTGAAGGAAGTAAATGTCATCCTGCGAGAAAACTCGGTGTCTGGAAGAATGGACGCCTAATACCCCAAAGGGGCGCTCCCGCCCCTGAATGATGATACTTATACCGCTGACCACTCCGTGGTCGAGGAGAAACGGTGGTCCGCTAAAGCGAGTTTCAGCTCGAAGGTCTTCGGTGATCACCGGACGGGTGGTAAGAAGGGTATAACCGGCCTGCGATTCAGCGCCCGTGCTTACAGTTGCCCGCCCCACGCATCCTTCTTTCCACCCCACACCAGCCCTCAGCAGCAAAGTGTTCCCACCGGGCAGGAGCTCCAAAACCTTGCTGTACTCGACCCCAAGGTTCTGCGAAAGGAGGAGAACGGCTTTATCCATCAGCTCCGGCAGCTCCATTCCCGCTAAGGCCTGCTGGCCGAATTCAGCGACCGCAGCCTCCTGGCGTCCGCGGATCTGAATTTCCTTGTAGGCCGTCTCAAGTTCGACAGTTTGGACTTTGATGTGCTCGTAAAGCCGGGAATTATGAATCGCTATTGCCGCCTGAGATGCCAGCGTCGAGAGAAAGTCTATTTCTTCGTGGCTGAATTCGTGTTCCTTCTTGGTGTAGAAGTTGAGTGCTCCCAGGATCTGGTCTTTGGCAACGAGTGGCACTCCTAGATAAGAAATCAATTGATGCCTACGGTAAAATTCCCGATCGAGCACTCGCGGATCAGTCTGGGCATTGCGAATGATCAGGGGAGTCTTCGTCTCGAATACGGCGTTCGCAAGACCACGCCCTCCCCTCCACTTCTCTAATTTCCATTCCTTCTCGTCGAGATTGCGACAGGCCAAAGGCTCCAGGAGTCCGCTCTCTCGATTGAACAGCCTAAGGGTAATAACGGAGTACGGAAGTAAGAGATCGATTTTTTCCAGCAAGAGGTCCAGGACGTTACGAAGATCCAGAGTCGAAGTAGTAGCCAGGTTAATTTCATGCAACGCCGCCATTCGCCGCAACTGATCTTGAGCTTGTTGCGCGGCTTTCTTATCCTCACTCAGAAGCTGAACGAGAAAGTAGACCATGGAGAAAACCATCACGCTGCCTACGAGCCCCATTAGCTCAGTCCAGTCCGCTGTGATCAAAATGGGAGAAGAGATACCACCTTTAAGCAGTTTAAGCACCGGGCGCGTGGCCATGAACGCCAGGAATACGGTCAGGAACACCATCCGCCAATCACGCGTTCGCCGGAGCAGGATGATGGACCAAGCCATTGCGGCTATGCGAAGGAGTGTAGAAACGACAAGAATGAGGCTCATGACTGTTTGTCCTAACTAAGCCGGCGGCTAGAAGTAGAAAAACCCAGCTGGAATGATCCAGTCGGGATTATCCTAGACTCCTCGAAGCTGTAACATTTCTGGCATGTTGTTGGTGCAAGGCTATCTTATCTTTCTCTCAACTCAGGAGGATTATTTCACTATGCCAACACAGCGTCAAGATATTTTTGGCTTTCATAAACCGCGGGGCGGTGATAAGTGGAAGTTTTGTATGACTCGTTCTGCGGTAGTCATTGATTCAGACTATCTCAAGCATGATCCCGGTCCGTTCCATCCCGAGCGGCCGGAGCGCCTCAAACCCCTGCTCGACCTTTCAGAGGGACTCGATTCACAAAGATTCCAACTCCTACCTCCCAGGCCCGCTTTGAGGGAGGAGATCGAGTACTGCCATAGCAGCGAATACCTTGATCTCGTCCAGTCCACCTCCAAGACCAATCGCTATGCTTTGGATGGAGACACGATCACGTCCAGAGATTCTTTTGGGGTCGGATTACTTGCCGTAGGCGGATTTTTAAAGCTCCTTGACTCCATCGGCGCAAGGGAATGCCGCAACGGATTTGCCCTGGTGCGACCTCCCGGCCATCATGCTCTTAAAGATCGGGCCATGGGCTTTTGCCTTTTTAACACCGTTGCTATCGGCACCCACTACCTCAAACATCGCTACGGGGCCAAGCGAATCCTCATCATGGATTGGGATGTTCATCACGGAAACGGAACACAGGATGCCTTCTATCGGGAGCCGTGGGTTCTTTACCTTTCGACCCATCAGTACCCCTATTACCCGGGCACGGGGGCCATCGAGGAAGTGGGTATGGGAAAGGGCGAGGGGTATACGGTTAATATCCCCCTTCCCGGTGGGTGTGGCGACCAGGAGTATCTCAGAGTATTTAAGGAAATTGTCGTTCCGGTTGCGGCTAAATACAAACCGGAATGGATTCTGGTATCGGCTGGATTTGACCCGCACCAACGCGATCCATTGGGAGGGATGGCGGTGACCGAGCAGGGTTTCGGCGCGATGGCTTCCCTGCTGGTCGACCTTGCGGAAAAACATGCCGGCGGCAAAATCGCCTTTTTGCTTGAGGGGGGATATGACTTGAAGGCTCTAAAAGGGTCCGTTGCCGCAGTGCTCCAAGAGATGGAAGGGAAACATAAGAGCCGGACTCCGCTTGCACCGGGTGGGGAGCAAATCCACCCCCTCATTCACAAGATCCTAAAATTCCAGGAAAAATATTGGTGAGGGCGCAAGTTCTCCGTCAATAGTCATATCCCACGTACATGCGCAGGGAACCTGCCCCTCAGAATAACGCGTTCAACCCGTTCAAGGGTTCAAAAGTTCAAAGGTTTTTTCTGACGGATTGAACCTTGGACCATTTTGAACCTTTGAACCACTCTTCGACAAAACCGCCCGCCTCCATAATCCGTGCGTAAGCTTGCAACATCTTAAAAACCCTGGCCGTCGAGAAGGAGGCGGGTGCAAGGCGGAGCGAGGGATCGCACCGGAGCGTACACGGCAGTACGTGAGGATGCGAGCCCGAAGCGACAACGCAGCAACCGTCCCTTATCGACGGATCAG
>JAUXIP010000349.1 GCA_030620935.1 Deltaproteobacteria bacterium
GATAGAGGTCAGCTCAACGGCGATTCGCATTAAAAAAGATATCCTTATAGGTAGCTTCGCCCTATAACCATTCAGCCGCCGGCGGAGCAGCAGGATCGGAGACGTTATGATACGAATCCACAACCTTCACATGCGCTACCAGACGGACCGCGGCCAGGTACATGCGGTGCAAGGGATCAGCCTCGAAGTCAAACAAGGACAGTTCTATACGCTTCTTGGCCCCAGCGGCTGCGGTAAAACGACGACCCTGCGCTCGGTGGCGGGGCTGGAAACGCCGGATGAGGGGGAGATCTCCGTAGGCGAGGAGTTGGTATTTTCCTCCTCTCAAGGAATCGCCGTCCCCCCGTACAAGAGGGACATCGGCATGGTCTTCCAGTCTTATGCCATCTGGCCGCACCTGAATGTCTTCGAAAATGTCGCATTTCCTTTGAGGGAAATGAAGAAAAAATTTTCCCAAAAAGAGATCCGCAAGAAAGTCGACGAGGCGCTCTCTCTAGTTCAACTGGACGGCCTGGCGGACCGCCCAGCCCCGTTCCTCAGCGGCGGGCAGCAGCAGCGGCTTGCGCTGGCCCGCGCCCTGGTCAAAGAGCCTAGAGTGCTGCTCCTCGACGAACCCTTGAGCAATCTGGATGCAAAACTGAGAGAGGAGACTCGCTTCGAGCTACGCGAGCTGGTCAAGCGCCTGGGAATCACTACCCTTTACGTGACTCATGACCAGCTTGAAGCGCTCACGATGTCGGATGTCGTCACCGTCATGGACCAAGGGCGCGTGGTCCAAGAAGGGACCCCGATGGAAATCTACCAATCACCTCGGGAGAGATTCGTCGCCAACTTTATCGGCCTTACAAACTTTCTGGAGGGACGCGTAAAAGAGACTTCCGGAGATCAACCGCATTTGGGAGCGGTCGAAACCTCCAGCGGCATACTGCAATGCGTGCTTCCCAATGGTGTCGGCCGGGGAGATTCTGTGGTGATTGTAGTGCGGCCTGAAGACATTAATTTGTTGACCGATGCTTCTTCGCCACGGAAAAATGTATTGCAAGCTAGAGTGGATGCCGTCATTTTTATGGGCGAGGCCTTGGAATGCCAGGTATCGGTCGGGGCTCAAAAGCTGCGCACAAAATTACACCCCTCCTCAGGAGTCCAGCAGGGCGCCTCCATTTATTTGGAACTTCCGCCTGAACGTTGCCGCGCCCTCAGGGGCTGACAAGGAAATCCTTTGTGCTGTATTATGGTCGCATCATCTGATCAATAAAAGGAGGAGCCAACCATGAAACTCAAAAGAGTCGATCATCTCGCTTTTGTCGTGACCGATCTGGAGCGCTCGGTCAAATTCTATCAGGAAGTTTTCGACGGTGAGGTCGGCCGCAGCCGGGGTTTCAACGAGAAGGATAAGGCCGCTAAACGCTCGAAACATACGCTGGTCAAAGTGGGCAACTTCGGCTTTGATCTCTTCGAGATGGTGCCGGGAGATCCCCCGAAGACCGACACGCGGCACCTCCACTTCGCCTTCGAGATCGACCCGGCGGATTTGGACAAGATCGAAGAGCAATTGAAACAGATGGCAATCCCCTACGACGGGCCGAAAGCCCATGGCGGCGGCAGCGGACTGTCGATCTATTTCAGAGATCCGGACGGCTATCAACTGGAAACCACGGCCAAGTTTTCGGACCAGGCTGCTTACGAGGCGGAGATCGCTAAGAGAGGGGCCAAATTCGGCGGCATGGGCAATCGCTATGAGTGGAAAGAAAGTTCGTAGATCTTTGTATCGGCGAAACCCCAGAGGGCCTGGCCTTGAAATGACTCGTTCAAGCCGTTCAACATTGTTCAAAGCTTACCATCCGTCAGCAGGAATCTTTGAACCTTTGAACGTCTTGAACCATTTGAACTGTCTCGACCTAGCTGAAGCGTCGAGTTTGCTTTGACGTCGGCCGGTGTATTATAGAAAGGGTCGTATCACGGAGAAGGAAATGAACCATGAATCAGTCCGATTTTAATCCCGACGCGACGCTTCATATCCGCGGCCTCAACCACCTCGCGATGCCGGTCAGAGACCGTTACCAGGCGGCCCGCTTTTATGTCATTGCGCTGGGCGGCGAACTCCACCATGAGTCAGCGCCGGATAGGGTCAAAAAAGGGTTGTCACGTGCCTTGCAAGTCGGCGTCAGGCTCGCGCCTGGGGTAGAAGTGGACCTCTTTGAACAGGATTATGGCCAGCCCGCCTGGAATCAATCCCATCCCCACTGCGCCCTGGACGTGCCGGCCGAGGATCTGGAGAAGTGGGCGGAGCATCTGAACAGATGGAAAGTGCCCTTCGTCGGCCCTATCACTCGGAGGGGAACGAGCGGCGCCGAGATCTATCTCAACGATCCCGACGGCAACCACCTCGAGATCCACTGCTCGGAATATCCGGCGCGCGGCAAGCTTCCTGTCGGCCCGTACGACAAGCAGCTCACGGTCCATAAGGAGCCCTGGCCGCCGGCCGAGCTGGAGCAAAAGGCCAACCGTCTTTTCGAAGCGTCGCTGGAGCGGATGCGGTTGCGCAAGAAATCCGCAGCGTAACTCCTATGGCACTTATCGACGGCTTCAGTCACCTCGTGGTTCAGGTCACAGACCTAGACCGCTCAGAGAAATTCTATCAAGAGGTCTTGGGACTCGACCCGATCGGGAGAGATCTCGTCAGGGAAGAGGGGCCCAATTCACTTCTCAAAATGAACAGCGGGCAGATGGTCCTTTTGGTCCAGGTCTCCAAGGTAGAACCCTTTCGACCCAACAGCAACAGCATCCACCATGCCTGGCTGCTCACCGTCGAACAATACAAACGTGCGCAGCAAAGGCTAAAGGCTATAGGGGTCGATATTGACGACAGCCGCGCACAGTTTCGGGCCCTCGGGGAAAGAAGCATGGATGTCTATGATCCGGACGGGCACCGCTATCAGGTGCAGGCCTACGGTCCTGAGGTGAAACGGATCATCAAGCCGAGCATCGGCAAGGTAACGTGCGGCAAAGTCGAAGACTTCGAAGTGGGCTCGGTCACTCCCTTCAGCCAGGGAAGTTTTTTTCTCGTGCGGCTTGAAGAAGGCTTTTTGGCGCTCTCGCGCTGGTGCTCTCATAAAAACGGGCAAATCAGATGGGAAAAAGAGCACTGGCGTTTTTTTTGCCCTTTCCACGGGGCCACCTACAATCGCAGAGGGGAATTCACCGGTCACATGCCGGATGTCGGTCCGTTGAGACTGAATCCCGTAACAATCACCGAAGACGGGTCCGTCGTGGTAGACACCGCAGTAGCTATCATCCGTAAGGGCTATAGGACCGATCAGGTCGTTCCGGGAACTTGCGGGGCGGAGTTCTGCGCGGCCGACATTCAACGAGTATAACCGGCAAAAAGTGCTGGCAGTTAAAGAGGATGTAGAGTTATGGCTGATGTCGAGAGTCTAAGTCACAGTGCTATCTGCGTTCACGACC
>JAUXIP010000066.1 GCA_030620935.1 Deltaproteobacteria bacterium
CACGAACAATTCGGGGAATCCTTTTATGGCTCCAAAAGTACGTTTCAGAACCTCGGGACATAAGCTCGATCCTCCCATACCCAAAAGCAGCGCATGCTTAAATTTTCCCTCGCGCACGTCGTTCACAAGATGCTTTAGGTGTTCCAAATGATCCCGTTGTCCATCGACGACGTGAAGCCAGCCCAACCATTGGTTCTCGTCCGTGCCGGACCATAGAGATGAATCCCCACTCCAAAGTTGGCGAATCTTCCCGGCCCGACGCCACTCGTTCAACGTTTCCTTAACGGCATCTGAATACGAACCCAGCTCATAATTCTGCTTTGCGAGCTCGCCTCCCAATAGGGTCTGACGTTTTTTTTCCACCACGGCCAGCAACTTGTCGAAGGCCTCGGAAAATTTCTTTACCCCGTCATCTAATAACTCGGCTGTCGCCGCCTTCATGGAGATATTGACCTGAGCCAGGATTTGCATCGTATCTCGGGCCTGCCTGATGTTTTCAGTCCAGTTCTCCGTCAGGCCGGGGCGTGCCTCTCCCGTATTCCGGAACTCCGTAAAGGTCTCGGCCGGCACCGTATTGACGGTGTCCGCTCCGATTAGCTCATCGACGTAGAGAGTCTTCGGGTATTTCGGGTTTTTCGTGCTGGTACTCGCCCATAGGAGTCGTTGCGATCTTGCCCCTTTTTCGGCCAGCTCCTTCCAGCGTTTCCCGGCATAGAGTTCCTTGTAAAGGGCGTAGGCGATTTTCGCGTTGGCAATAGCCACTTTGCCGACCATACTCTTCAGTTTGGCACGTGCCTCCGGGTCCTTGGTCATGTCCAGTGCCTCACTGAGCCTTTGGTCGATCAAAGAATCGATCCGGCTGACGAAAAAACTGGCGACACTTGCCACTTTGCTAAGATCACCGCCGGCCTTGGCGAGCAGCTCGAGGCCTTCCATATAGGCATTTGCCACCGCTTCATA
Organism: Deltaproteobacteria bacterium; assembly: GCA_030620935.1. The sequence continues at coordinate 961 of JAUXIP010000066.1, forward strand.
CGCTTCAACAGCGAACAACAGGGTGACGTTGATGTTGATGCCCTCGCTGATGAGCTGCTTGATGGCCGGGATCCCTTCCGGGGTAGCGGGCACCTTGATCATCACGTTATCGCGCCCTACCGCCGTCCGAAGTCGGCGAGCCTCTTCAATCGTGGCCTTGGTGTCGTGGGCGAGGTAAGGTGAAACCTCGAAGGACACGTAACCGTCGCGGCCCTTGGTTTCTACGTAGGCCGAATGCAGCACATCAGCGGCAAGTTGAATGTCTTCAACGGCAAGACTCTCGTAGATATTTTGGGCGGTGCCGACACCTCGATCGACCAACTTACGAGTGGCCTCGTCATAGTCCGTGCTTCCGGCCAACGCCTTCTCAAAGATCGCCGGATTCGAGGTTACTCCGAGGAGCCCATCCTGCTCCACCATTGCCTTCAACTCCCCCGACGTAATCAATCCGCGCCGGATATTGTCATACCAAAGGCTTTGTCCGAGTTTTTGAACCTCAATCAGCGGATTTCCCATAGATTCTCTCCTTGCGAGATATTCAGTTGTAGAGACTGCAGCGAGAGCTTGTGTTAACGAGACACTAAGCCGGGCAACGACTCATGTCAAATAACCTCTGAGCCTCTGCTGAAGTTCCCTCGCGAAGTCGCCGACGGTTGCTCGCCAAGACTTAAGAAGTACTTAAACGTTTTCTCAGTAAGGATGTCAATCCCGACCATGAAGTTTGCCCAACACAAACAGGCATGATAGAAAATTAATTTCACAACGGGAAAAACAGCATGATCCAAGTCGAAGAGAGTTGAAGTCGGGTCATCATCGAGGGCGTCTAGCCCGAGAGTGACGGCGGCTCACCACTTACGACAAGGAACTCTCCGTGATCGTGGATTGCGAAAAGGCACTTTAGCACTTGGCATAAGATGTTTCCCAGATCCTGCGTATCTCAAGCTGGAAAGTACGGCACCTTCAAAGATTGCGAGCGGCGGCTATCACCTGGGTCACGTGCTTTACACGGGGAAAGACCTTGTCATCATAGACTTTGAAGGCGACCTGGCCCCGCCTATCAGTCAGCGACTTCTGAAAGCGTCGCCTCTGAGAGATGTAGCCGGCATGCTCCGATCCTTTCACTATGGCACTATATCTATGCTGAAAAGCGAAGGATTCCGTCCGGAGGATACCTCCATCCGGGAGCTTTTGGCTCGTTTGATGCACCTTTGGGTTTGTGTCAGCTTTCTGAGAGCATATCTGGATTCCACCAATCAGTCGGTATTCTTGCCCAAGTCTAAAGGGGAACTTAAGATTCTCCTCGACCTCCATGTCCTCGAAAAGGCGGCCTATGAATTGGCTTATGAACTCAACAACCAACCGGATTGGGTCGGCGTTCCGATTCGCGGCATTTTAGAGATGCCGGCATCGGTGAATTGAGGTTTATGCCGACACGTCTGCTGCGCCATTTAGCCCGGCTTTATAACGTGCAAACCGACTACTACGATGTTTTCGGTCGCCAGAGGCAATCGTCAGCGGAGGGGATCTTGAGCGCCCTCCGAGTTCTCGGGGCACCGGTCGAACGCATGGATGATCTTCCGGATGCGCTACGGGATCGCTGTCAGTCCCTCCGGAAATCGCTCGCGGAACCCGTCATCGTGGTATGGGATGATAAATTTGTAAAATTAACACTCCGTCTCCCGCGCAACCAGGCAGAAAAAACACTCTGGTACCAAATCCAGCTTGAAGGCGGAGAACGTCTGACCGGCGTCTGTCCCGTGGATCTCTCGGGCGCTGCCAAGGGGAAAAAAGTGGACGGGCTTGGCTATGCCGCCCCACAGATTAGCCTGCGAGTGAAAGTCCCCTACGGCTATCACCGATTGAGGCTGGAGATAGGCGACCGGTCTTCCGAGTCTCTGGTTATCTCAGCACCCTTCTACGCCTACACGCCGCCCATCGAAGAGCTCAAGAGATGGGGCATTTTCGCGCCCCTCTATGCCCTGCGGTCGGAAAAAAGCTGGGGAGCAGGCGACCTTACCGACCTGGAGACATTCATCAATTGGGTCAATAGCTTGGCCGGGAAGGTTGTCGGTACCCTTCCTTTGCTCCCTGCCTTTTTGGATGAGCCTTACGATCCCAGTCCCTACTCTCCTGTGAGCCGCCTTTTTTGGAACGAATTTTATCTCGATGTGACCCGGCTGCCGGAATTGCAGCGCTCTCCCGCTGCACAGGCGATTTTGTGCTCTGCGGACTTTCAAAAAGAGATCGAAGGCTACCGCTCCGCACCGTTGGTGGATTACCGCCGGCAAATGGCGTCCAAGCGGAAAGTTCTCGAAGAGCTGGCCCGCTCTCTATTCACCGACAAGTCCGAGCGGTATGCCGCCTTGCAACATTTCGTGGAGTCGCACCCGCAGTTAGAGGATTACGCTCAGTTTCGCGCCGCCGCGGAGCGACAACGTAAACCATGGAAGCAATGGCCTGAGGCAAGTCGGGACGGCACTCTGAACCCATCCGACTATGACGAAGAAGCAAAGCGCTATCACCTCTATGCCCAATGGGTGGCCGGCGAGCAGATCAAGCTCCTCGGCGAGAAGACGAAGCGAGAACAAACCGCGCTATACCTGGATTTTCCACTGGGGGTCCATCGCGACGGTTACGACACTTGGCGCGAACGTGCGTCGTTTGCTCTCGAAATCAGCGGAGGCGCCCCACCGGACAGTTTTTTCATCAAAGGACAAAATTGGGGCTTTGCGCCTCTCCATCCCGAGCGGTTACGTAGAGACGGCTACCGCTATTTTATCGCTTCTCTCCGGCATCATCTCGAACACGCCGGAATGCTGCGGATCGACCACGTGATGGCACTCCATCGTCTCTATTGGATTCCCAAGGATCTCAAACCCGCAGACGGTGTCTACGTCCGCTACCGGGCAGATGAGTTCTACGCCATCCTGACGCTGGAGTCCTACAGACATCAAGCGCCCATCGTCGGAGAAAATCTGGGCACGGTGCCTCATTCCGTTAATGCCTCGATGTCCCGTCACGGGATCCGCGGCATGTACGTGGGCCAATTTGGAGTTCGTCCGGATCCTAAAAAGGCCCTTGATAAGATTCCTCCTGCAACCGTCGCGAGCCTTAACACTCACGATACTCCGACATTCGCCGCCTTCTGGGACGGACTGGATATCGAATACCGGCTGAAGCTTGGCCTCCTTGATGAAACCGCCGCATTCAACGAAAGCAAAAACCGCATGCTCCTCAGAGAATCCCTGACGGTGTTTTTGCAAAGCCGGGGATACCTTGAACCGGGACCGGCAAAAGCCGCGGCCGTTCTCAAAGCCTGGCTCATGTATATGTCGAGCAAACCGGCAGAGCTCATCCTGATCAACCTGGAGGACCTGTGGCTAGAGCCCAGCCCGCAAAACGTCCCCGGCACTTGGGATGAGCATCCCAACTGGCGGCGTAAAATGCGCTATTCTATGGAAGAGCTTACTCAGTTGAATCAGCTCTTGGATATATTAAAGGCAGTCAACGTCTGTAGAACAAGACAGGGGTGATCTGTGGCAGACAAGAAAGAAAGGCTAACACACCTGCGAAAGGAAGAAAGGGCCCCGAGCCGAAAGGGATGAAAATTTCCGGCGCACATATCGCGATGGTTTCACCGGAGATCGGCCCCTTTGCCAAGACCGGCGGTCTGTCGGACATGGTGGCGGCCCTCTCATCCGCCTTGGAAGAGTTGGGGCTCAGAGTTTCGCTCATCATGCCAGCCTACCGATCCGTGCTCCAAGGCAATTTTGACATCGAAAAAAAAGGAGTTACGTTCACCCTCCCTATCTCGAACCGAAAGGAAGAAGGAACTCTCCTGAAAACGAAGAGCGGAAAAAATATTTCCGTTTACTTGATCCGCGCCGACCGCTACTTTGATCGGGATTACCTGTATACGACTCGGGAGGGAGATTATGACGACAATGCCGAGCGCTTTATCTTCTTCGCCAGGGCAGCGCTGGAGGTCTTGAGACAGGATCCGCCGCAGATCCTCCACTGTCATGACTGGCAATCCGCCCTCTCCGTCGTCTTTCTCAAAGCTCAGCCCGATCGATACCCGGAATTCTCTTCGCTCAAGACCGTCTTGACGGTCCACAACGTAGGATACCAGGGTCTTTTCTGGAGCGCCGATTGGCACCTCTTAAATCTGGACCACCGTTTTTTTAGCTCTCCCTATCTGGAATTCTACGACAAGATCAATTTTCTCAAAGGGGGCATTGTCCTCGCCGACTCCGTGACTACTGTAAGCCCGACCTACGCCGAGGAGATTAACACCCCCGAACAGGGCATGGGCTTGGAAGGGGTTTTGAAAGAGCGCGGAGATAGCCTGGTCGGCATTCTCAACGGGGCCGACTACTCGGTTTGGAACCCGGAGATTGACCCTTTTATCGCTAAAAATTTTGGTCCCAAGGATCTTTCCGGGAAAGCAATCTGCAAAACCGAGCTGCAACGCATCTTGGACCTTCCTCAGCGACCCGAAGTTCCACTCATCGGAATGGTCTCGCGCCTGACCTCGCAGAAGGGTTGTGACCTTCTGATAAAATCTTTGGACCCGATGACGCAGCGGGAGCTCCAGTTCGTCCTTCTGGCAAGCGGAGAGAAAAAATATGAGGAACCCTTGAGGAATGTCGCTGCTAGCCATCCGACCAAGATAGCTGTGCGAATCGGCTTTGATGAGCCACTGGCCCATCGGATCGAGGCCGGATCCGACATGTTCCTGATGCCTTCTGTGTACGAGCCCTGCGGGCTCAACCAAATGTACAGTCTCAAGTATGGGACGATCCCGCTCGTAAGGGCAACCGGAGGGCTTAAAGATACTATCGAAGATTACAACTCTACGGTCGGAAAACAAAATGGATTTAGTTTTGCTCTCGATGCGTCCTCCGCCCTTTTAGACGCCGTGGATAGGGCTCTAAAAGTTTTTCATCAGAAGAAGCAGTGGACAGCATTGATAAAAAGGGCGATGGCATGCGATTTTTCCTGGGCTCAATCCGCTCGGGCATACTCCGACTTGTACCAGAAGTTGTTGTTGTAGCCGACACAGCCAAAGTGTCTTAGGACTTGATTGTAGTCTTCGTGGTTAAGGAGGATCCGTTATGACAACCCCGCTTTATCAGGAACCGTGGGAGGAAATTGAGGCGATACTCGAAGCCGGCGACACCGAGAGGCTCAAGGCCTTTGTCGAGGCGCTGTCGCCCGGCGAGACAGCGCGGGCGGTATCTCGTTTGCGAGAGGAGGATCAGACCCGCCTCCTCACATTGCTCCCGCCCGAAGATGCCGCGGATCTACTGGAAGAAATATCACATACGCAGGCCGCCGACCTGATCGATGACCTGCCACCGCCTCAGGCAGCCGCTATCGTGAATGAGATGCCGAGCGATGAGCAGGCCGATCTGCTCGGTGAACTGGAGGCGGAAGAGGCGGAGGCGATCGTCCAGGAAATGGATGTCGAGGAGGCGGAGGACGTCCGCCAGTTGAGTCAGTACCCCTCGGACACCGCCGGCGGACTTATGATCACGGAGTATCTCGTATACCCGGACCACTTTAAAGTCGCGAACGTCCGTGACGACCTACGTGAGTATACAGAAGAGTATTCGAAGTACGATATCCAGTACGTCTACGTCACATCACAAAACAAGACCTTGGTCGGCCTTCTGCGGCCACGCGACCTGCTCCTCTCGACCACGGAGACGCCCGTCACTCGGATCATGGTTCCCGACCCCCTGCACGTCCAAATCGACAGCCCGCTTGATGAACTCGTGCAGTTCTTCGACCGACACGCGTTTTTCGGAGCGCCGGTCACCGATAAGCAGGGACAACTGCTAGGCGTGGTCCGACGCGCGGATGTGGAGGAGGCGGTCGGCGATCGCGCCGACCAGACGTTGCTCAAATTCAGCGGCATCGTCGGCGGAGAAGAACTGAGGAGCATGTCGCTTCCCGTACGCGCTTTCCGCCGCCTGTCGTGGCTGAGCATCAACATCGTGCTCAACGTCATTGCTGCCAGCGTGATCGCCTTCTACCAGGACACGCTCGCCGCCGTTATCGCTCTGGCGGTCTTCCTTCCTATTATCTCGGATATGAGCGGCTGCTCGGGCAACCAAGCCGTGGCGGTGAGCCTGCGCGAACTCACCTTGGGGTTGGTGAAGCCCTACGAGATCTTTCGTGTGCTGATGAAAGAGGCCGGAGTCGGTGTCATCAACGGAGTGGCTCTTGGGCTGCTCCTCGGGGGTGTGGCGTGGGCCTGGAAGGGAAATCCGTACCTGGGTCTCGTCGTCGGTGGCGCGCTGGCTCTCAACACGTTGGTGGCCGTAGGCCTTGGCGGGATGGTTCCCCTGATACTTCGACGGATGAAAGTGGATCCCGCGCTGGCCTCCGGACCGATCTTGACGACCGTGACCGATATGTGCGGCTTCTTCCTCGCATTGAGCTTCGCCACTGCAGCTCTTTCGAAATTGGCCGGTTAAGCACCGCGCCTTCTTCAGATCACACACGCATGGCGCAGCAACCGTCCCTTCGGCTGCCTTCGTCCCGAGCTCAGGCCGAGGGGAGCTCAGGTCGATGCCTTATCGGCAGATCTGGGGCAGTCCCGGTCAAGTTGACTTAATACCTTGATATCGGATACTGTCCCCCTTCCTAAGGGATCTGAACAAGCCGGCAATTGCGGCATTGATCGCTTCGTTCGGCACCGCTTAGGCGGTTGGAGAAACTATGCGGAACACCTCTTTTCTATTGGTTCTTTTTTTCTTCGGTTCTGCGACAGCACAAAATTTATCGGCACAAGATAACCGTCCCGATCAAGTGAGAAAATTTCTCCTTTGTGATACCGAGGCTTTCATGGCACTTCACATGGCCCGCAGCTACTTTTTAGACCAAAAGGATAAGGACCAAGTAATAGCTACTTTTGTGAAGCGCGAGCATGATCTAAAGCTTGCGCACGAGCTTTTTCAGAAGGTGGACTCTGATGAGATTAAACACTACGCCGATTTCGCTGTCCACAAGCTGTATGCATGCGCCAGCCGACAAGGTTTTGAAGTCGGTAAGCCGCGCGGGATTGCGCGTCTTTGCTTCGCGCGTGTTGACATCCCTTTTTTCTTAGCTGTTTTAAAGAGTGACGGCATCGGCAAGAAATCTGCGATGACCAAAGTGGCAACTACACTCACAAATCGAGAGGTTTACCCGGAAGGCTTAATCCCTGTAGTGGCTGAAGCGATATACTCCTCCGCATCTCAAGAACAGACCAAGAAAACAATGGGAATCGTTTTTTGGTCCTGTCTAGATCGCAATAATCCGTCGAAATGATGAACGCTGACCGATAATGTCGAAGGGTGTCAAAGAGGACATTGTTGACTAAGTTGAATTACAAATTTGTCTCAGAGCTTTTTGAAGCCTTATAGTCTCATGACATCATAAGAAATCTCGCCTGTCTTTCCATGTCCCTCCCTCATCAATAAATTGATCGCCCTTCATCGGAATAAGTCAAGCTAGCTCATCCCGACCCCTTCTTTACTTCGCTTTTGTTACCTATCTTCCCGACCGGTCACTGTTTTGGGTTCGGCCCA
>JAUXIP010000182.1 GCA_030620935.1 Deltaproteobacteria bacterium
ATTTTTTTCTTGGCGTCCTTTGTGGTTCGACCTTGCTCACCACCCTGAGTTCATCGAAGGACGCCTTTGCACGAGTCAGTGAAGAAAGAGTCTATATTTATAACTTTGCATTTTGCAATGAGTTTGCCGTCCTAGCCTTCCACGAAGGTCTTGAGCCTTTTGCTGCGACTGGGATGACGGAGCTTGCGCAGCGCCTTGGCCTCGATCTGACGGATGCGCTCGCGCGTGACCGTAAATTTCTGTCCCACCTCTTCGAGGGTGTGATCCGATTTTTCTCCGATGCCGAAGCGCATCCGCAAGACCTGCTCCTCGCGCGGCGTCAGGGTCGCCAGAACCTTTTTGGTCTGCTCCTGAAGGTTGATATTGATCACGGCGTCGGACGGCGTGATAATCCGCTTGTCCTCGATGAAATCGCCCAAGTGGCTGTCTTCTTCCTCCCCTACGGGAGTCTCTAAAGAAATCGGCTCCTTGGCAATCTTCAAGACCTTGCGTACCTTATCCAAGGGGATCTCCATCTTGGCAGCAATCTCCTCCGGGCTCGGCTCCCGACCGATTTCTTGCACGAGGTAACGGGAGGTCCGGATCAGCTTGTTGATGGTCTCGATCATATGAACGGGGATGCGGATAGTCCGCGCTTGGTCGGCGATCGCCCGGGTGATGGCCTGGCGGATCCACCACGTAGCGTACGTCGAAAACTTGTAGCCGCGCTGATACTCAAACTTGTCCACGGCCTTCATGAGACCGATATTCCCCTCCTGGATGAGGTCTAAAAACTGGAGTCCCCGGTTGGTGTACTTCTTGGCGATGCTGACGACCAATCGGAGATTGGCTTCAATCAACTCCTTCTTGGCCAGGTTCGCCCGAGTCTCGCCCTCGATGATGGCATAGACGCGGCGTTTGACTTCCTCTACCGGCATCTCCAAGTCTCTCTCGATCCGCTTGACCCCTCGCCTAGCGCTCCGGATTTCTTCGGTCATTTTCCGAATGGCATCATGCCCCATCCGCAGTGCCCCTATAGCACGCTGCCAGTGTTTTTTCCGCCCGTTACTCCCCGGAACGACTTTAAGTATCCCCTGGTAAGATTTTCCGGTCTTTTGCTCGAATGACTGCACCCGTCTGTCCAGCCCCTGGATCTGCTCCAGGGATTTTTTCAGCCCGTCAACGATAGCCTCTGTTTGTTTCCGATTTAGCTGCAGGGCCTCAAGGCCGTTGAAAATCTTTTCCTGCTGCTTGGCCAGAGCCTCTTGAAATTCCCTCCGCTTTCGAGTCGATAGACCTTTTCTCTCCAGTTTCCCCTTGATTTTTTCCCTTTCTCTCGCAATCCGGCGTAGCTTGGTTATTTGATCCAAAAGCCTTTTCTCATAGACCCCTTCATTTTCCAGATAGTCCAGGTCATCATCCCCATCGTCCTTGATGATCTCCCGCACCCGGATCTCATGCTGCGACAGTTTCCCTCCAAGATCCAGAATATAGCGCAAGGCCAAGGGGTTGGAGAGGACCTCGTCTATGACCTGTTTTTCGCCTTCCTCAATCTTCTTCGCAATCTCGACTTCTCCTTCACGACTGAGAAGGGAGACCGTGCCCATCTCGCGGAGATACATCCGCACGGGATCGCCGGTCTTGCCCGCGACCTCTCCCTCCACTTCGGCTTCCGGCTCTTTCTCCTCGTCTTCCTCTTCCGGGAGCTCGTCGGCTTGACCCCCTAAGGTCACCCGCTGGTTGGAATCAACGACCTCGATATCCATTTCCCCAAAGATGGACATGACGTCGTCGATCTGGTCCGGCGACACGATGTCGGACGGCAGCATGTCATTGACATCATCGTAAGTCAGATAGCCCTTCTCCTTGCCGAGATCGATCAGCTTTTTGACTTCCTTGATGTTTTTCCGCTGGGCTGCCTGAACAGGGAAGTCAGGACCTTTTTCCTTCGGGGTATCTACCGAATTTCCGTTTTGGGCGCGAGCCTTTGGCGCTCTAGCTGTCGTTCTTTTTGTACGACGTCCTGCCATTCCAACATCCTTTCTCTTTTGGCCTTCTCATCCTTTTTTTCTTCCGCAACCCGGATCGCTTGAAGCAGATCCTTTTGCAAATCTCTCAGGTACCTCTTCCGAAGATAGGAGAGACAATCTTCTATCATTTTTTCGCACTCTTCCTCCGGTATATCTTCCACCTCCAGCATCAGTCCGGAGATCTCCGACGCCTGATCTACCGTAAAACCATAGGTGAGATGAGCTATATCAATCTTTTCCCGCTCCTTCCATACCGAAAGGATTCGCTGGACAACCTCTTTCCATTTCGGACCGACAAGCCCCTGCACATCTTCCTCCTGCCCTACGCATGCGATCAGATTAGGAAACTGAAGCATCAAGCCCACCAGCAACCGTTCTGCAAGCTCTTCCCGATTCCTTCCCTGAGAAGGATTCGAAGGGGCAACTTGTGCAACCTGAACTCCCTGTCCTCCAGGAGGGCGGGAAGACCGACGCAAGAGTTCCTCGGTAATCCCCAACGAATCTGCGGCACGGCGCGCCAGCAAATCGGCTTCAAAGGGATTTCGGACCTTGGCCAAAAGCCGACTCACCTCCTGGGCGATTTGGCTCTTGCCTTCCAGGCTTTTTCCGTACTGCCGTTCTAACCACGTGAAAGCATAATCCGCCAGCGGTACGGACTGTTCGACGATCGCCTCCAAAGCCTCTTTGCCTCTGGACCGGACAAAGGTGTCCGGGTCCTCTTTCTCGGGCAGAAAGGCAGTGCGACCCAACATCCCTCCTTCGATAAAAACCTCAAAGCTCCGGGCCGCAGCCTTTCTCCCGGCATCATCGCCGTCGAATAAGGCGATAATGTTTTTTGTGTAGCGTCCCAAAATGCGAACATGATCCGGCGTGAGAGCCGTGCCTAAGGTAGCCACTGCATAGGAAATACCGAACTGAAACAACGCAAGAACGTCCAGGTATCCCTCGACGACAAGAACACGATCTCTCTCCCGAATACTTTCTTTAGCCTGGAAGAGACCATAGAGATTAGCCCCCTTACGAAACAAGGGAGTCTCGGCAGAATTAAGATACTTGGGGAAGCCCTGCCCTATCACCCGGCCACCGAACCCCACTACTTTTCCTCCCGGATTTACAATAGGAAAAATCAGCCGGTCGAAAAACTTCTCCCCGTACTGTTGCGCTCCTCTCTCGCCGATCAGTCCCAAACGCACGGCGTCTTTGAAAGACAACCCTTCCCTCTTCAAAAAACCGACTAATCCCTGGCTTCCGCTCGGGGCATAGCCGAGACAGAAGCGCCGCGCTACCTGCTCCTCGATCCCCCTGGTTTTGAGATATTGAAGCGCCCGTTTCCCCTCGGGGCGGCCGAACAGCACTTCATGAAAATAGGCTGCTGCCCTTTCATTGAGCCGATAGAGAGACTCTTTTTCCTCCGCATTTCTTCTCGCCTCCGGCCGATCCAACCGCTCTACCGTGATACCGTAGCGCTTCGCTACCCGCTCCACCGCCTCGGGAAAAGTCAGATGATCATATTGCATTAAAAAATGGAAGACGTTCCCTCCGGCACCGCAACCGAAACAATGAAAGATAGCTTTTTCCTCGTTCACGGTAAAGGAGGGGGTTTTCTCCGCATGAAACGGACAGAGTCCCAGGAAATTGCGACCGGTCTTTTTCAGCGTCAGGTAGTCGGAGATCACTTCGACAATGGAAGAGCGCTCGCGAACCTCTGAAATCTTTCCTTCAGCAATCATCTGGACCGTCTAAAACAACCGAATTGCCTTTCCGTCGAGAGTTTGAGACTTTTCCTGCGGAGAGAGACCGACCACCCCGATCCGGATCATTCCTTGGCCAAACTGGTAGAGAGGAACAGCAAGGTAAGAATCTTCCATGCTTTGCTTTATCTTCTGCGGCATCCAGGGGAAAGAGCTCAAGAAAAAAATCGCCAGCGCCAAGATGGCCGCCCCCTTGCCGATTCCCAGCACGATCCCTCCAACCCGATTAATTCCCCCCAAAAAAAGATAAGGCGCGGACCGATGCAGAAGCCAGCCCGTCAGACTGAAGGTAAAATAGACGACAAAGAAGAGACCGACAAAACTCAGGACCTTGAGAATAAGGGGTGAAATGTCCCAGTAGTTCGCCCACAAAATGGCTACCTGCTCATCGTAGCGAACGGCCGCAATAAGGCCAATAAAAAAACCCATGAGAGAGAAGCTCTCGCGAAAAAGCCCTTTAAAATAACCCCTGAGGGCAAAAAGGGAGAGAAGGGCAAGTAGGATTAAATCAACAATATTCACCAACGGGGTCCATCCATCCCAGGAAGGAGCTGAACACGATTCCCTGGTGAAAAACTCAACGTCCTCTCAATTCAACCACTCAGCATTTCCTTAGCCAGCTCGCTGACTCGCTTGCCTCCGGCGCGACCCGTAATCTTAGGGATGACCTGTTTCATTACCTGTCCCAAGTCCCGGATTCCCTTAGCGCCTACTTCTTCGATAGACTTTCGGATCAGGGCGCGAACTTCTTCCTCACTCAAAGCCTCGGGGAGATAGCGGCGTAGAACCTTTAATTCCGCCTCTTCTTTCTCCACCAGATCGGCCCTCCCCCCTTTCCGGAATTGTTCGATGGCTTCCTGTCTTTGTTTACAAAGGGTGGAGATGACCTTCAAGATTTCTTCCGACGCGAGCTCCCTGCGCTCCTTGATTTCCTCGTTGTGAAGAGCCGATGAAAGAAGCCTCAGGGTCCAAAGGGTCAATCGATCCCCGCCCTTCATAGCCGCCTTTATCGAATCTTGAATTTCGAGCTTGAGCCCCACTCTTTCTAACCGCCGCTCAAAAATTGGACTCTAAAAATATGGGTTTCGAGCTCGCCTCATAGCTCTTTTTTTTGCCGCGATTGCTTTCTTCTTTTTTTTGACGCTCGGCTTTTCGTAATGTTCCCGTTTACGAAGTTCGGCCAATATCCCGGCTTTTTCACATAGCTTCTTAAATCGCCGCATAGCGCTCTCAATGGATTCATTTTCTCTAACCCTGACCGCCGTCATACTTTCCTATCACCCCCGTTCTACAGATCAACCCATATCCATCCGATTTTCTTAACTTTTTAATTCTATCCTATTACTGAATCAAGTCAAGTTGACGGATACTCCGGTTTGCATTTCAAATAAAGGGCTAGGCAAGAGATCTTTCCGTCCCTGAGCGAAGATTGGCTCGGAGA
>JAUXIP010000200.1 GCA_030620935.1 Deltaproteobacteria bacterium
ATCGACAATATCCTTAAACCCTTGCTGATCGGCAGCCGGCTCCGCCTTCCTACCCTCTTTCTTTTTTTCAGTATCCTCGGAGGTCTCAGCCTTTTCGGCGTCCTTGGGGTAATTCTCGGTCCTGTTCTTTTCGCCCTTCTGGCTGCCCTATTGGATCTCTACATGAAGGAATACGTGGCCCAACCATCGAAGCGGTAGGAACTCTCCTTACCTCTACCCCTGCATCTCATAACTCCCATTGCAGCAGCGGGCAAAAATGGAAGTCGGTGGAAACGCAAAACTGATCTGGATATAGTATCAGTCGCTCTTAGCGAATATTCTCAATCCATCCGGAGCAAGGAGGAATCATGGCAAAAGATACTCAGATCAAAAGAGAAATTGTGCTGGAGGCGGATGCCGAGACATTGGAGAAAATGCGTAAGGAAGGTCATGCAAGGGGGTTTACGGTTTATTGCGACGAGAGAGAAAGGACCGGAGGCGAGAACACAGCCCCTCCTCCCCTGGCCTATTTTTCGCTCTCGCTGGCTTTTTGACTGCTTACTCAAATTTCCCGGTACGGGGAAATGATGAAGACTAAAATCGATAAAGGCCGTGTATTCGTAAAGGCCAAGTTCAAAAGCGAAGGTTCGGTCCTGGCTGAGACGGTGCAAGCAAGAGGGTTAGGCTTTGAGACTCGCTTGGAACTGGAGTCTCAGGAGCCCGCCGACCGGGTGGCAGCGGTTGTTCGCAATGCCGAGAATGGTTGTTATGTCCTCCAATCGATTCTCCATCCGGTCCCGGTCGAGCGCAGATTTGTCTTAAACGGCGATGCATTTGATCCTCAGGGCTTGCTAAAGAAAGAAGGTTGACGCCTGAGACTATTTTCGGATTAGCCAAGATGGAGGTAAAGAGATTTCATGAACCAATGGACTATTGAAGTCGGCGAGGAAGACTTCGAGACGAAAGTGTTGGAGCATTCCCGTCAAGTCCTGGTGATGGTCGACTTTTGGGCGCCCTGGTGTGGACCTTGTCGTGTCTTGGGCCCGGTATTGGAGGGACTTGCGGAAGAGCAGGCGGGAGAGTTCATTTTGGCCAAAGTGAATGTGGATGAGAACCCTTCCCTTGCCGCTCAGTTTCGCATCCAGGGAATACCCGCAGTGAAGGTATTCAAGGATGGCAACGTGGCGGCGGAATTTACCGGGGCACTTCCCGAAACAGCCGTGCGCGAGCTGCTTGCCCGCCTCCTTCCCTCAGAGTCGGATCGGCAGGCCCTCGAAGCAGCCAAGTTGGAGAAGAAAGGCCAACCGGAAGAGGCTAAGTCAATCTACCAGAAAATATTGGAGGCTGAACCCAATCACGCTAAGGCGCTTCTCGGATCAGCTCGAATCCTCATGGAGGAAAAGGATAAAGAAACGGCGCTTGAATATCTCGAGAAGGTGCCTCTAGGCACCGACGAACGGACCGAAGCGGATCAGCTCATAGCTCGGCTCAGGATTAAAGAAGGTGCCGATCAGGACGAATCGAGCCTGCGGGCCACCCTGGCCTCAAACCCTGACGACCTAGAGGCGAGATTTAGTCTGGCTCAGGCCCTGGCTGCAGAAGAAAGATACCAGGAAGCGCTAGAAGAGTTCTTGACGATCGTAAAGAAAGATAGGAGTTTTCGCGACGACGGAGCGCGCGAGGCTATGCTTCACATCTTCCAGGTTCTAGGGGCCGAAAACCAGCTGGCGGATCAGTACCGCTCAGAGTTGGCCAAGGCCCTTTTCAGATGAAAACAACCTTTCTTATCTTTTTCTGAATACCAGAAGCGCTCGCCGTCGAAGGCCATGCAGGTCGGCACAAAGGGAACCGCGATCCTCTCTACGATGCGCTCATGGGAGAGATCATAACGAGAGAAAAAATACCTCCCTTGGCTTGCCTGCCCCCAATGGCCCAACGGGCCCGGGGTCGATTCTATTAACCAAAATTCACTGCCGCAGGCTGAGGGGCTGAAGGTTTCGTTTGCGCTCCGGATAACCCACAGCGGCTTTCCGTCTTTTGGATCCAGACAGATGAGCTTGCGCTTGTGGCGGTGGGTGACCCAGAGCTTGCCATTAGAGACGGTGAACCCAGCTCCTGCCCCGTCGGGAGAGTTAAACCGTTGGAGCTCTTTTTCTTCCTTGAGCGACCAATGGACAAGCTGTCGGCCGAGCGTGCCTCCACCGGTCATGATCCAGACTTCTTCTCCGTCAGGATGGACATCCCATATTGTGTGAGGATAGGTTAGTTTTTTCTCGGTCTCCCCTGAAATCGGATCGTACGTCGCCACAAAAGGCTCTTCCGGAATCGCGACCCAAAGCAGATCCTTATGCCACGCCATTCCGCCAATGGAAAGCTGCTCCAATTCTATCATGATGTGTCTACAGGCTACGGCAACTTACCACTGGGATCAACACTGTTCCGGGTGGGCTGACCGCTCTTCAGCATTACATGAGAACGTACTATGCTAGAAGAAACTGGTCAAAAGATGGACCACGGTCAACACCTGGAAAGAGAAGTGCGAGAGTTGGCGCGAACGCTCTATCGCAGCGCTGCGGAGCGCAAGCCCGCGCTCTTCGGCGCCGAGGACTGGATGGGGCGGATGATCGACTGGTCTTTTCAGGATGAGTCGCTCCGCGTCGCCCTTTTCCGTTTTGTGGACGTGCTTCCCAGCTTGGATTCGGCAGCCGAGATCGGCCGTCATCTCCGGGAGTATTTTTCCAAGGTGGACTATGCCCTCGGCGGGTTGGTCTTCCTTGCCCAAGCCCTACACGCCGGTTGGCTGGTCGCACCGGTAGTGCGGCACAATGTGACTCAGCTTGCACGCCGCTTTATCGTCGAGGAGGATACCGAGGCTCTCTCCTCAGTCTTAAAAGAGCTGAGGCAGGCGTCCGCTGCTTTTACATTGGATGTGGTCGGAGAGGCCACCGTTAGCGAAAAAGAAGCCGACACCATGCAGGGACGGTATCTTGATCTCCTGCGCCGCTTGGTGCCCATGGCGGCAGAATGGCCCTCCTCTCCTCAGATCGATATGGGACTAAGCGGTCCTCTCTCCAGAGTCAATCTCTCCGTAAAGCTTTCTTCTCTCCGTGCCCGTTTCGATCCGTTGGATCCGGACACAGAGGTCGCAGTCCGGGATCGCCTCCGACCGCTCTTCCGAGAAGCTTCACGACTGGGCGCGGCGCTGACGCTGGATATGGAACAATATGAATACAAGGATCTTACCCTGGAGATTTTCCGTGCTCTTTTGGAAGAAAAGGAATTTCACAAAGAGCCCTCTATTTCCATTGCCCTTCAAGCCTATCTCCACGATACGGAGAAAGACCTCGCCGAGCTTATCCGCTGGGCTAAAGAGCACCGCCAACGCATCGGTGTCCGCCTAGTCAAAGGGGCGTACTGGGACAGCGAGATTGCATGGGCTAGACAGAAGAACTGGCCGATTCCGGTCTTTTTGCAGAAGGGTCAAACAGATGCCAACTACGAAAAGCTGACCCGCCTCCTATTAGAGAACCATGACGTGGTGGATAGCGCCTTTGGGAGCCATAATCTTCGCAGTCTTTCTCATGCTATCGTAACAGCGAAACACCTAGGCGTTCCGGACAACGGCTACGAAATCCAGATGCTATACGGCATGGCCGAGCCTTTCCGCCAAGCCATCGTTCAGAATGGCCAGCGAGTACGCATCTATGTCCCCGTCGGAGAACTGCTGCCGGGCATGTCTTACCTGATCCGCCGACTGATGGAAAACACTTCCAACACCTCTTTCCTGCGCCAGACCTACGCGGAGGAAAAAGATGTGGAGACTCTGATTGCGCCCCCTTCTCCCGGATGCGGACAAAACCAACCACAGCGTCCAAAAGACTCTGCGTCCTCTGAACCGGGGGTAAACTTCGTTAACGAGCCACTTCTCGATTTCTCGCGGCAAGAAAATCGCGACTCTTTTGTCCAGGCCCTTCAAGACGTGCGCGGCAGATTTGGCAAGAGCTACCCCCTGTGGATTGGCGGATCGGAAAAGAGAACAGCAACCTGGATGGAGTCCATGAATCCGGCCTCTCCCAAAGAGATGGTCGGCCGGGTTCCCCTGGCCGGCACCCATGAGGCCGATGAGGCCATTCGGACAGCGCAGAACTTTCTTCCGGAGTGGCGTGCCACTCCGGCCAAGGAGAGGACTGCCATTTTCTCTCGGGCGGCCGTTATCATAAGAGAGAGACGTTTGGAGCTGGCAGCTTGGGAGCTTTTTGAGGTGGGAAAGAACCGGCGCGAGGCAGATGCGGATGCAGCCGAGGCTATCGACTATCTCGAATACTACAGCCGCGAGATGCTGTGCTTAGCCGAGCCGCGCCACACACAGCATTTGCCGGGCGAGAGCAATCTTTATCTTTACGAGCCACGGGGGATCGCAGCCGTCATCGCCCCATGGAACTTTCCCTTTGCAATCCTTACCGGGATGACGGTGGCAGCATTGGTGACCGGCAACTGTGCGATTATAAAACCGGCGGAGCAGTCACCCGTGATGGGGGCGCACCTTGTGGAGATACTTCGCGAAGCCGGTTTGCCTCCGGCTGCCTGCCAGCTTCTGCAGGGAAGAGGAGATCTCGGAGCTTACCTTGTCCGTGACCCTGCGATTCACCTCATCGCCTTTACCGGCTCGCGGGAAGTCGGACTAGAAATACTACGCGAGGCCTACACCCCCCAACACGGCCAAGAGCACGTCAAGCGTGTGGTCTGTGAGATGGGAGGAAAAAACGCCATCATCATCGACGGCGATGCTGATCTCGACGAGGCGGTTTTACATATCATCGACTCGGCCTTTGGCTATCAAGGACAGAAATGCTCCGCCGCCTCCCGCCTCATCATCGTCGAAGAGGTGTACGACCGCTTGCTCACGCGCCTCGTAGAGGCAACCAAAAGCCTTACGATCGGCCCGCCC
>JAUXIP010000104.1 GCA_030620935.1 Deltaproteobacteria bacterium
AAAACAAGCGCAGGAAACTTACGACCTCTACCTCAAACCTCCAACGGCTCCAAATCTTGCTCCGACTCAGGAAGGAGTCGCAACGATTATGGAATTATTGGTTGAAAGCGACCGTCTCTCACTTCCGCTACGATCTCCGCAAACGTTCATCGATGAGCGCTACATTAAAAGGCTAGAAGAAGGAAAGTAAAAGATGGCAAAGTGGTTTATGCTTCCCGGCATGGGCGCAACCTCAGCGATGTACGATTTGTTGTGTGCCGAAATCGAATTCGAAGTGCAGTTTGTAGACTGGCCTGAATATCGTGCGGAGACAACATATGCTGAGCTTGCGCAGCGAGTCCGAGAAGAAAACGGAATTGTTGACGGGGATGTTATCGGAGGTTCATCTCTTGGCGGCATGATTGCCCTCGAGATAGCCAAAAGTTTGCGGCCAGAAGCCATAGTGCTGCTCGGGAGTACCATCCATCGGGATGAAGTCCAAAAGATACTTTCAGAGTTATCACCGTTGGCCCCGGTAACGCCTGTCTCGTAGATTCAGGTATTAGCTGGTAAACACAAGAGCTTAGTTGCCCGGATGTTTTCTGAGAGCAACTCTGATTTCATACGGGCGATGTGTTTACATTTGCCCTCATGGCCGGGGTATAGCGACCCGTTGGAGCACGTATTTCGCCTTCACGGGCGGAGAGATCATGTCATTCCGTGTCCAGCCAACGGTTCTGAGGTAGTTGAAGACGCTGGACACTTGTTGGCGATAACTCATCCCAGAGAGAGCGGGGCCTTTCTTGAGAAAGTAAATTCGCACTTAACCAAACGCTTTAGTGGACGGCGAGATCGGCTGTAACCTTTCTCGCTACCCTTAACCTCAGTCGTTATGCCAGAAGTTGATCCCATCACCCTACAGGTAATCCAGGCACGCCTGGCAGGCATCGTCCAGGAGATGCAGAATTCCCTATTTCGCACCGGCTTCTCCACCATCATCCGCGAATCGCAGGACGCCAGTTGCGCTATCTTGAATTGCCGAGGAGAGATCGTCGCCCAGCATGTCGTCCTGCCGCTGCACATGGGCGCCTTTCCTGCCTGTGCCGAAGGATTGCTGAGAAGCTATCCTGCTTCCGAGATTCACGAGGGCGATGCTTTCGTCACCAATCACCCTTATCTTGGAGGCAGTCCTCATGCGCCGGACATGGCAGTCATCACCCCGATCTTTTATCGGGACGAGTGGGTCGGCTTTGCTGCCAATATGGCCCACAAAAGCGACATTGGCGGCATCGTCCCCGGCAGTGGCTCAGGCCAGGCGACAGAGATTTTCCAGGAAGGGCTGCATCTGCCTCCGGTGAAGTACGCGTCACGTTTCCAACCCATAGGTGAAATTGAAGGGATCATCGCAGCCAACAGTCGTACCCCCGAGCTGGTCATCGGCGACCTCCGTGGGCAGTTGGGAACCAATCGCCTGGGGGAAAAGAGAGTCGCCGAGCTAATGGACCGATACCGAAAAGAAACGATTCTGGAAGCAACCGAAAGGCTCTCTGCGTACACGGAGCAGAGAGTGCGTCAAGCGATCGCCGCCTGGCCCGACGGGAGGCGCGAGGGAGAGGGCTTTATCGATCATGACGGTATCGACCTCGACCGTCCTATCCGAATCCACGTCGCCGTCAAAAAGCAGGGAGATCGCATCCACTTCGACTTCAGCCATTGCAGCGATCAGACAAAAGGGCCCGCTAATATCCGTTCTCCTCTTGTCCGTGCCTGCTGCTATTTCTGCCTTGTCTGCATGATCGATCCGTTTCTCTCCATCAACCAGGGATTGGCCCGTGTTGTAGAGACCACATTCCGCGAGGGAAGCGTTGTCTCGCCCCGCTTTCCCGCGGCAGTGAACACGTATATGCCGACAGCGCTCGTAGTCGCAGAGGCTGTCTTGAAAGCCTTGAGCGGGTTCGTCCCGGGAAAAAGGATCGCCGATGGCTCCGGACGCGCGGCAATCACCCTGGGAGGCGGTGGCGTCGGAGCGAAGAGAGGCTACGTCCAATATGAAATCCTAGGAGGCGGCACCGGCGCCCGGTCGGGACGGGACGGCGCTCCAGGCACGACTTTTCACTTAAGCAACGGGAAAATTACCCCCATCGAAATCATCGAGTCGGAGTTTCCCACTCGGGTAGAGAAATTCGACCTGATGCCCGACTCCGGAGGGCCCGGCGAGTATCGCGGAGGCCTGGGCTTAGTCCGGGAATATCGACTCTTACAAGACGTTCGCTTTTCCCTGCGCACGGACAAGCATCAGATCGCGCCTTTCGGCATCGCAGGAGGAATGAAAGGCGGAAAAGGCTCCTGTATTGTGAATCGCGACAGCAAAGAAGAGAAGAGACTGCCGTCTCGTTTCGGCGATCACGCGCTGCACAAAGGGGATACTCTCCACTTGGTAAGACCGGGAGGCGGCGGGATAGGCGATCCTTTTGAGCGCGACCCGGAGAAAGTCCTGGAGGATGTCCGTCAGGGATACGTCACCGAGGAAAGGGCGATATCGGACTATGGAGTAGCCTTGGATTCCGCAGACGGCAATCTCACCGTACACGAGAGCAAAACCCAGAGGCTGCGAGCCGAAAGGAAGCATTAAATGTTGAGGGGACCATCCCGTCCCTGAGCGAAGATTGCCTCGGAGGCGATGGGATGGCCCCTCTTTCTTGGGTCCAAATGAACCAAAAAAAAAGCTGGTAAAAAGGTTTCACCTTTGTTATAAGCACAGCTATTCAAATCCACACTTCAAGGAGGAAAACATGGCCGTAAAAAAACGCAAACCTAATGCTGCATTCATGAAGCCGATGCAGCCCGACAGTGCACTAGGCGCAGTCGTCGGGACAAAGCCTCTCCCCCGCACCCAGGTGACCTAGAAGATCTGGGCCTACATTAAACGGAGGGGACTCCAGGACAAAAAGAAGAGAACGATGATCAACGCCGACGACAAATTGAAACCCGTCTTCGGCGGGAAAAAACAGGTCACCATGTTCGAGATGACCAAGCTGGTCAATCGACACCTAAGTTAAGCGCCCGATCTGTATCCCGTCTCAAAAAGGCCAAGGCAATAACGCCTACGCTATTGCCTTGGCCATGGTCGGGTCATACCTCGGAATAGAGATCGACAAGCAGAAAAAGACGCCGCAGCCGTTTGCCTGCGAAGACCGTCAGCGGCTTAATGCGTCAAAGAGGTGAAGCTGGCGGGTATGTCCTTCATCGTCGAAATGGACCGGATATTTACCGCTGAAGCAAGCGTCGCAGAATCCCTGGCTCGGCTGCCCATGCAGAAAAACGTACATCCCCTCGTGGCTGAGATAGGCGAGACTGTCGGCTTGGACATATTTCCGAATCTCTTCAACGTCGCTGGATGACGCGATCAGCTCCGAGCGCGTGGGGGTATCGATGCCGTAGTAGCAAGGGCTGATCGTGGGCGGCGAACTGATGCGCATGTGGACTTCGACGGAGCCGGCGTCGCGCAGCATCCGGATGATCTTGCGGCTGGTCGTTCCCCTGACGATCGAGTCGTCGACGACAATAACCCGTTTGCCCTTTAGAACTTCCCGCTGGGCGTTGAGCTTGATCTTGACGCCGAAGTGACGGATCGCTTGCTGCGGCTCGATAAAAGTCCTTCCGACGTAGTGGTTACGGATGAGGCCGAATTCCAATGGCAGGCCGGACTCCTCGGCGTAGCCGATCGCCGCCGGAACGCCGGAGTCCGGCACCGGGGTGACCAGGTCCGCTTCGACCGAACTTTCACGGGCGAGCTGGCGTCCCAGCTCCTTTCTGACCTGATAGACGTTCCGGCCATAGAGGTTACTGTCCGGACGCGAGAAATAGATGTATTCAAAGATACACTTGGCATGAGGTGCCGCAGGAAACGGCTTCAACGATTCCATCCCTTCCGGAGCGAAAGTGAGGATCTCGCCGGGCTCCACCTCTCTTAAATATTCCGCCTCGATCAAATCCATAGCGCAACTTTCCGAGGCCACGACATAGGCTTGTCGACCGTTGATTCCTTTGAGCCTGCCGAGAACCAATGGCCGAAATCCCCTGGGGTCACGTGCCACAATCATGCGATCTTGCGTCAAAAAGACAAGGGAGTAGGCGCCCCTGACACGGTTCAGCGCCTCCACGATTCTCCCCATGACCGTCGCCTCTTTGGAAGTGGCGATGAGATGAATGATCACTTCTGTGTCGGAGGTGGATTGAAAGATGGAACCGGAGTTTTCCAGCTCCGCCCTCAACGTTTGGGCGTTTACCAAATTGCCGTTGTGGGAGATTGCAATCGGACCCTGCGAGTATTCCACGACAAAAGGCTGTACGTTTTTTAGGTGGCTTTGGCCGGTCGTGGAATAACGATTGTGGCCTATAGCCATAGGGCCTTCGAGGCGCTTGATGACATCTTCCTTGAAAATATCGGCGACCAGGCCCATCTGCCGATGTGAAATCAGCGCCTCGCCGTTGGAAGAAACAATGCCGGACGACTCCTGGCCACGATGTTGAAGGGCGTAGAGGCCAAGATAGACCATATTGGCCGCCTCGGGATGATTATAGATTCCCATGACGGCGCACTCTTCGCGAAATCGATCCAACACGCCTTCACCTCTCCTCAAGTCGCTTCTCCAAACCGCTCGACCAAATGGACTTGAGTTCCTCCACTGGCAGTTGAATGAACGGCTGGACGATAAACCGAGATCCTCCAACTTCCCCGATCACCCGCACCGGCGCCCCCTCCCTTTCAGCAATCTCTTCAAGACGGCTCAAGTCTCTCTCCTTGATGGAGACGATAATACATGACTGCGACTCGCAAAAAAGAAGAGCATCAGCGCGCATCATCGCATGCAGCTCGATCCTTGCGCCTAAGCTCCTCTCCGGCCCTCCTATGCAGCACTCTGCTAAAGCCACGGCAATCCCCCCATCGGAAATATCGTGGGCGGAGCGGACAATTCCCCTCTCGATGGCCTTAAGGCAACACCCCTGCACCGTCCGCTCCAACTTGAGATCGATCCATGGCGGAGTGCCTCTGACCAAACCATGAACAACCTTAAGATACTCGCTCCCCCCGAGCTCCTCCCGGACACGCCCTAGGAGCACCACCAGATCCCCGGAAGATTTGAACCACGGCGTCACGTATTGTTTCGCTTCGGGCAAGAGGCCTACCATCGCCACCGTAGGCGTAGGATGGATGGGGACGCCGTCTGTTTCATTATAGAAGCTAACGTTCCCGCCTACAACGGGCACCCCCAAGGCGACGCAGCTATCCCGCATCCCCTGCAGAACCTGGGAGAACTGCCACATGACCCCGAGATTTTCAGGGCTGCCGAAATTCAGACAGTCGCTCAATCCCAACGGCCGGGCCCCGACGCAGGAGAGGTTGCGCGCCGCCTCCGCCACGGCTATGACTCCCCCCACATAAGGGTCGAGATAGCAATAACGGCTGTTCCCATCGACCGTCAGGGCAAGCGCTTTTTTTGTTCCCTTGATTCGAATGACCGCGGCATCCGAGCCCGGAGACACGATCGTGTTGCTGCGCACAAGATGGTCGTACTGGCGATAGACCCACTCTTTCGAGGCTATATTAGGGGAATCCATGAGAGCTTTCAGAGTCTTGCCCAGATCCTTGGGCGTCTCGATCTTGGACAGATCCAGTTTTTGCAATTCCTCTTGATCGTGCGGCCGCTCGGTAGGACGGTTATAAACCGGGGCTTCCGCAGTGAGACCGGCGATAGGGATGCACGCTACTTCAGTGCCGTTGAAAAAGGCGCGGAACAGGCGATCGCCGGTCACCGTGCCAATCACAACCGCATCAAGGTCCCAGCGGTCAAAAATGGCTTTGGCCTCTTCCTCGCTGCCTTTCTTCACGACCAAGAGCATCCGCTCCTGAGATTCCGAAAGAAGGATTTCATAGGGGGTCATCCCCTCTTCCCGAAGCGGTACTCGTGTAAGATCCAGCTCCACGCCGGTTTCCGCTCTAAAAGCCATCTCCGCGGAGGAGCTGGTCAGCCCCGCAGCCCCCATATCTTGAATTCCGACCAGGCAATCCTTCTGCATCAACTCCAGGCAGGCTTCGAGAAGAAGTTTCTCCGTGAAAGGATCCCCTACCTGGACCGTGGGCCTTCGAGCCTCGGCCTCTTGAGAGAAAGATTCGGAAGCCATCGTGGCGCCGTGGATTCCATCCCGCCCGGTCTTGGCGCCTACATAAATCAAGGAGTTTCCAATCCCCTTCGCCCTGCCTTTGAAAATACGCTCTTTCTTAGCGATCCCAACGGTAAAGGCATTGACCAGGATATTGGCGTTGTAACATTCGTCGAAAAAAAGCTCTCCGCCCACGGTGGGAACTCCCACGCAGTTGCCGTAGCCGCCGATACCGGCCACTACTGCGCCGAGTAAATATCGCGTGCGGGAATCATCGAAGCTGCCGAAGCGAAGAGAGTTCAACGAGGCTACCGGGCGAGCGCCCATAGTGAAAATATCCCTTAAAATTCCGCCGACACCCGTGGCCGCTCCTTGATACGGCTCGATGAAGGAGGGGTGGTTGTGGCTTTCCATTTTAAAAACCGCGGCCAATCCGTCCCCGATATCGACGACGCCGGCATTCTCCCCCGGACCCTGCAGAACAGACGGACCTTCCGTAGGCAGCATCTTCAGCAACGGCCTGGAGCTCTTATAACTACAGTGCTCCGACCACATGACGGAAAAGATTCCTAATTCGGTGTAATTGGGCTCCCTTCCCAGGAGCTTGACGATTTTCTGATACTCTTCGGGGGTCAGACCATGCTCGGCAATGACTTGGGGACTAACGACCGGCTGAGCGGATTTCTCCGGACTTAACCGAGCCATGCGCTTTTCTCTCCCTTTTCGCACGAGGCAATCACGGACGAAAAAATCTTTAGTCCGTCTTCGCTTCCCAGAAGTTTCTCGCAGGCATCTTCGGGATGAGGCATCAATCCGAAGATATTCTTTCCCTCGTTGCAAACGCCGGCAATGTCATCCACGGATCCGTTTGGGTTAGCCGAAGGAGAGGTTCGCCCTTTGGCATCGACATATCGCAGGATGATCTGCCGATTCTTACGCATCTCTTCCAGGACAGGAGGATCCGCATAGTAGCGTCCCTCACCGTGTTTGACCGGCAGCTTCAACAACTCTCCTTGCTTGACCGC
>JAUXIP010000329.1 GCA_030620935.1 Deltaproteobacteria bacterium
CGGCCGGGAACTGCGGACGATGTTCAACACCGATGAGGCATTAGGCTGTAGTTAAAAGGCACTATGTATTACCAGACTAGAAATGTGACATTCGGCGGAGGATCGATAACTCCGGCGATCAAATGGCTGCTCATTATCAACGTCGGCATTTTCGTCTATCAGTATCTTACGGGCCACAGATTCGATTACACTTTTGGCCTAGTTCCATCCCTGGTGTGGAGCGAGATGGCTATCTGGCAGCTCTTTACCTATCAGTTCCTCCACGGGGGGCTCTTTCATCTCTTATTTAACATGCTTGCTTTATGGATGTTCGGCTGTGACTTGGAACGGCGGTGGGGAACTCGTTTTTTTCTTAAGTACTACTTTGTCTCCGTGGTCGGAGGAGCCGTCCTCAATGCGGTCTTTATGCCGGGACAATCCATGCCTAGCATCGGGGCGTCCGCAGGGGTTTACGGAATCCTCCTCGCCTATGGACTCATCTATCCGGAGCGGATCATTTACTTCTATTTTTTCTTCCCCATAAAAATGAAGTACTTTGTGGCGATCATCGGAGCTATTTCTCTCTTTTCATCCATAGGGGCGACGCGCTCCGGCATCGCACACCTGGCCCACTTGGGAGGAATGGTATTCGGGTACCTTTATCTTCGTTGGGGCAACCCATGGGTCTGGGTCAGGATTTATCTTGATCAATATCGCCTTGCCCGCCGCAAGCGGCGCTTCCGCGTCGTCAACGGCAAAAAAGATGATGACTCCAAGCCGACCTTACACTAAAGTCACCTTTTTTATTCCGCTGAAGAGTAGGCGTTCCTTATATATTGGGAGAGCATGCGTTGGGTATTAAAAAAAGAGGCGTTGAACGCGATGGCTGAGCGCATGACCTTGGCATAGTCATCGGGCTTGCCGTAGAAGAGCGGAAGAATGACGTGCTCGAGTTTGTCGTAGAGAGAGAGACTCTCGGCGGCAAGGTTGCTTTCGGTATCCGAGGGTTCACCTATAGACCACCCTGTTACGCCTTCGATATGACCTTCGATCCACCAGCCGTCGAGGATGCTGAAACTCGGCACTCCGTTGAGTGCCGCCTTCATCCCACTGGTGCCTGACGCTTCCTGAGGCCTTAGCGGCGTGTTCAACCACAAGTCCACGCCTGCGCAGAGATATCTCCCCAAGGCTATGTCATAGTCCTCGAGATAGACAACGCGCACGTTATCTCCCAGGGCGGCGGCTGCTTCAAAAACCCTCCGAATAATGGCCTTGCCGTTTTCATCCTGCGGATGGGCTTTGCCTGCGTAGATCACCTGGAAGGGACCCGCCTGGCGTGAGATGGTCTTTAGACGATCCACGTCCGAGAATAGTAAATCCGCCCGTTTATAAGAGGTAGCGCGGCGGGCAAATCCCAAGGTCATGGATGTTTCGTTCAGATGGACACCGGTTCGTCTTCTCACCTGGTCGAGCAACTCCCTCTTGGCCTGCGTGTGGGCGGCCCGAATCTCGGCAAGCGGAAGATCGACCGCATAGCGAAGATAACAATTGTCCCGCCGCCATTCAGGAATCCGCCGGTCATAGAGAATGCTGAAGGGAACAGAAGTCCAAGTTGCCGCATGCACGCCGTTGGTTATGGCATCGATCGAGTAGTCGGGGAACATAGATCGGGAGACTTCTCTATGGCGCATGGAGACGCCGTTGGCGTAGCGAGAGAGACGCAGCGCGAGATAGGTCATGTTAAGCGTCCCGTCCAGGCAGCACCTGGACCGCTGCAGGGCGACGGCGCGTTTTTCGCCGAGCACTTGCTTAGCCAAGTCCATTGGAAAGCGATCGTGACCTGCAGGGACCGGCGTGTGCGTCGTGAAAACACACTGTTGGCGGACTGCTGCGAGGTCGGTTTCGGCAATGCCGTCGAGAATTTCTCCCGGTGACCGTAGCTCGAGTAGAGCCAGAGGGACGAGCGCGGCGTGGCCCTCGTTCATATGGTACAGCCGTACGCCGTGGTAGCCGAGAGCGTCTATCATGGCTACGCCACCGAATGCCAGGACCACTTCCTGGCAGAGACGGTAGCGGCTGTCTCCGCCGTAGAGGTGATCGGTCAATACTCGATCTCCGGGTTCGTTCTCTTCCAGACCCGTGTCCAGAAAGAGCAAGGGCACCGTGTGACCGTTCAGGCCGCGAAAGATATATTGCCAGGCGCGCACCTTTACATCTCTGTCTTCAATCGAGACGGAGACGCGTGGTGCAACCGGCTCCAGCCGCTCTTCCGGAGACCATTCTGAAGGGCTTTCCGTTTGGTTGCCGAGCGCGTCGAGGTGTTGGCGAAAGTAGCCCTTTCGATGAAGAAGCGTGACGGCTACCATAGGGACTTCCAGATCGGCCGCCGAGCGGAGGGTATCTCCCGCCAGGACGCCTAATCCTCCACTATAGGTCGGCATAGCAGGATCAATAGCCACATCCATGGAAAAATACGCAACCGGTCCGGCGGAAGGAGATGTGTGAGTCATGGACGAGAAAGCCTTGCTCATCCTATGCGTAGAGTCCTGTGGGGGTTTCCATGAGGGAATTGAAAGAACTCGGCAGAAAAAACGGAGTAGAGCTGCAATGAACAGTAGCAACCATCTTTCGAACGAGCTTTTATCCGCCGAAGAAATTAAAGATACCACGGGCGTAAACCCGTGGAGTTTCATTATAAATGGTCAAGCGAGGGTAGTCAAAAATTAATTTTTCTTCGTTGCACTCCGTCGATAAGCTTCTGACGAACCATTACGCATCACCATATTAAGGCCTCTCTTAGCCGATTTTTGTCACTTTTAACGTCTATTCTGACGCGATTCGGTCTTTGAGGATCTTTTAGAGAAAGTCCTATTTAAAAATACATTAAGAATCAACGGATTAAGAAGGCAAAAATGCTATGGCACTAGTCTTGCTTGAGTTATGGTGAGTCAAGCTGCGGCTAGTTGCCTTTTGCGCCATTTCATTGCCCTAGATAGGCTTCTCGGATCGAATAAGGCAAAAAGTTGGGAATAGAGACGACGGTAGAAAATGATAAACGAAGCATCTCATGTGGCTCCGGGAGAGCCTCCTATAATCTCGCGGGACCTTTATGCCAGTGATTTTCGCGTGATCGGTTATAATCTCGAAGCAAAAGGCATCGAAGATTTCGAACTGGAAAGCGAAGGGGCCAACTATCTTGTTCTAGGAAGGACTACGGTGGGGCAACCGTCCCAAGAAGGATTTGTACGTGGTCTCCGCACCCTCTGGGAAAAATTGCAAAAACAAGGTCCGAAGCCGGCTACGGAGCCGGAAAAAATGGTCTATACGCCGGACAGTATCAATGGACTTAGAAAAGAAGCTCAGGACAAACGCCGGGAAGTCGGAGCGATGCCGACGACGCACAACATGTCTCAAGTTCTTCGGGCCGTGGGAGCTTTCCTCGATCTCAAAGAAGCCCGCCTCCTCCGCGTTTCAAAAAAAGGTCCATGGGTTACTCTACAGTATGAGGTGGGACAAGGTCAGCGAGTAGTGGAAGAGTTCACGGTTCCTACCTTGTATGATTTTTGCGTTCGGATGTACCTGAAACGAAGGGGCCGAAAGAAAATAAGCTAAGAACAATCGTCGAAACGACCCGATTTCTTCTAATCATTTTTCTCACCACAGCGTAACCGGTCAG
>JAUXIP010000117.1 GCA_030620935.1 Deltaproteobacteria bacterium
CCAGATCGGAATCTCCATGGGAGTGGCTCTCGCTCACAAGGGAACGGGCAGATTGGTCGTGGACATTCAACCTGATGGCGATCTCATGTTCGACCCCGGCACTCTTTGGATCGGCGCCCATGACAAGATTCCCATGCTCCTCGTCATGTACAACAACCGCGCCTACTATAACGACTGGGAACACCAGATTCGCATGGCGGCGCAGCGCGGAACCGACGAAAAGCTCGCTTATATCGGAATGGAGATTGACAACCCGCCGCCTGACTTTGCGACGATCGCGAAGGGCATGGGCTGCTACGGCGAGGGACCTATTTTTGATGGCGATCAAGTGGGTCCCGCGCTAAAGCGGGCAATCGAATTCATCAAAAAAGAGGGGAAGCCGGCACTCGTCGATACGGTGACGCAATTCAGGTAAGCATCCGGAAGCGCTGACGCCGATATTTTTGTAGACTCACAACCGAAGATGGGAGAGGAGTTTACTTCTTCTCTGTCTCCTTCTTCTCCTGAAGTTGTCTCTTCCACCCCAAGGTCCTCGCCTTCGCTGCAATATCCTCCGCCTCGGTGATCATCCCTTTACGCTGGTAAAAGATCGATAGGCTCGTGTAGGCCAACTCATCACCGGGGTCGACCTGGATCAATCTCTTTCCTAGCTCGATAGCCTCGTCGAGACGATCTTTGTTCGCATAGGCCATCGCCAAAGCATGCAAGGCGTCGGCATAATTCGGGTCTTCTTCTAGCGCCTTCTCGTAGGCCCCAATAGACTCATCCAGTTTGCCTTCAGCAAAGAACTCCATCCCACGATAGTAGTAATCCTCTTTGGTCACTGCCGGATACCTTTCTTTCTTATGTTATGGAGACCTGAATGTTGCAACGGCTAGACCTGCCGGGCTATTTTCTTATCTTGATGATGCCTCATCTTCTCTGCGCCGCATTTCTGAAGAATGATCTTTCTCAGCCTCACGGGATCAATGGGTTTTTTGAAGATGACGCCTTGTACTCCATCCAGGCAACTGCGCTTGATGACATGATCTTTATCATAGTAGAAAGCTGTCATAAGGATAACGGGCAGGCCCGGGATCTTTTTCTTGACGGCGGTATAAAGCTCATACCCATCCATATCGGGCATCACGACGTCAGTGAGAACCAAGTCAAACTTTTTCTCTTTCAAAATCTCCATCGCCTTTAGCCCTGAAGAAGCCGTTTGCACCATGCATCTTTCCTCCTGCAAAAGGTCCTTCAGCGACTGGCAGACGCCCAAATCATCGTCGACCACCAGTAGGTGCAGCCCTTCCATCGGGAAACCCTGTCCTTCCTTTCTGCCCCCCTCCGGCTTGATTTCTCCTTTCACCCCAAGGTCCGTCATTTTCTTGCCGCGGAGATATTCCTTGGTGCCGTACGTGCTTCCCTCCGCCATTTCCCCGATTCGACGGGTAATCCCCTGGATTTTTTTGAGCTGTAGCTCGACCGACTCAAGCCGCTCGGACTCGACGGCGTAATCTTCGTCGGACGCCACCCGCCCCACATATTGCTGCAGCAGGCTCAGATGGTTCACGAGAACCTCTAAAGAGTTGTTAATCTCATGGGAAAGCCCTACGGCGATTTCGCACAGAGTCGCCAGTTGATCACGGCGTCTAATCTCCCGAATGTCCTTGGCAAATCCGATCGACCCGATTTCCTGCCCCGGCCCGTCGTAAATGACCGACGCCGAAATGGCGACCGGAATCAAGTCCCCCTTTTTGGTCTTGAAGATCGTCTCGAAATTACAAACCCTTCCTTGATAACCGCCCCGCATAGCCGCCATGACCTTCCTAGCCTCTTCGAGATCAGGGTACATCTCCAATACGCTTTTCCCCAACATCTCTTCCTGGCTAAAGCCGAGGTTCTGGGTGGCGCCGTCGTTATAGAAAACGACAGTGCCTTTCTTATCGACGGCAACGATAATATCAGGGCAGCTCTCGACCAGTTTCTGGAAGTATTCCAAAGGCAGGGACATAACGACCGATTTAATCTCTAATCATAAGTCCATCCGGCAACGAATTGCAAGCGCAGCTTGACACCCCCCTTCTCATCCAACCTTATGATGATAGATCTTTACACGCACCTATGCGACCTACACGGGATACCAGGCAACTCAACTGGCTCCTGGCTTGGGGGGTCGTTTTTTGCGACATCGGCACTTCCGTCTATTCGGCAAAGGCTACCGCCGCTTCGATTTGCTCGCAGACTGTCGGTGCCTGCTCATTGATGATGTCCTCAAGCGTCTTTGTTGTGGCCATTACTTTTGCTGAAAGACTTTCCGAATATTCTCGATAGTCGCGGGTAATGCGCCGGAGGCTAAAAGAGCATCATTGATGCGATGCTGAAGCGTGAAAACTGGTTTTCCTTGGTTAATGGTTAGACGTGCCAGCTTAAGCGAGGCGCTTCCTGATGGGGCTGACAAGAGCAACAACCCTTTGGATAATCCCGCCACCAATTGGTTGCGTCTCAGGGATGCGTCTCGGCTAATTCTCTTCGCTTTAGGGCTGGAGTGGGTTAGTAACAGCCCTCGTCCATTGCTGACGAGATCAGCGATTTCAGCAGAGGGAATGAATTTATTGAGACTTTTGGCGAGACAAAAGATAATCCGGCTTGGCTGCCTAAGTATAATGCGCAAAGTCTCGTCCTCCAATGGAGAATGCCACCCACTTATAAAGGTCGCCTCCAGGGATGGCAACTGGCGCATGAGTTCAAAGGTTTTTAATGCCAGGTCCGGTTCAGTCTTTCGAGCAGAGATAATTCCCAGAAGCTTACCGTCCAAGATAAAAGAATCCCCGACACTCCAAAGCCTACGTGGGCTCAGGTTAAAAAGACGATTAAACTGTGGTGAAAATAAGGCTGCGTCCCGGGGAATTTCTAACACCTTTGGTACCATGTTAAAAAAACCCATGTCTTGCGCCATTCTAGGCAGTTTTCCAGGTTTAGCAAGGGATTTTTAATGATCCGAGCTGCAAGAAGACCCTGCGAGGTGACGAGACCAAGATTTATGCGCAAGAGATTTATAGCCTCGCACAGCCTCTACTGCTCGGCAGCAATGCGGGCGTCGGCGAGCCGCAGCTCCACTGCCGAGGTTCCGTTCCATTCGTTTTCGCTCAGCCGATAGACCACATCGATTTTGCTCTCCGAGCGGGCGGGAAAGTCATCTCCCACACCGAAAGCGACCGCTCCAACGGATCGATCTCCCTGACGCAACCTAAAGCGACAACCGCCGTTAAAGTTCTTGCGCATTGAGACCTCGACCCCCGCGCTCATAAAAAGGGGCTCGGGATTGCCGATTCCGAAAGGCTGTAGAAGCTCCATCTGTCGAAACAAGGGAAATCCGACTTCCGAAAGATTGAGCTGTCCATCGATTTCTAAAACAGGGATGAGATCTTCGGTGGTTAAGCAGCTCTGCGCAATGGCTTCAAAACGGTCTGAAAATTGAGCGAGCATTTCTTGTTTGATGGTCAGACCTCCGGCATATTCGTGGCCGCCGAACTTTTCCAATACATCCGCGCAGCGACCCAACGCGTCGACCAGATGAAAGCCGCGGATGCTGCGCGCCGAGCCTTTACCCTCTCCTTCACGAAAGCCAATGACCACCGTGGGACAATGGAACCGCTCCACAATCCGGGAAGCAACGATCCCCAAAACCCCCGGATGCCAGCCTTCACGCCCCAGAACAATCGAGGTGCGATCATGGGAAGTCGGATCTTTTTCAATTTGTGCCAAGGCCTCTTCCAAAACTCGGGCCTCCATGGCTTGTCTCTCACGGTTGTTCTCGTCGAGTTCCTGCGCGATCTGCAGCGCCACTTCTCTGGAACCTGTGGTCAGCATTTTTACTACCTTGAGTGCCGCATCCATTCTCCCGGCAGCGTTGATTCTGGGACCGAGCCGAAATGCAACTTGTCCGACACCCATTTTTCCCTGAGAAACACCCGCCACCTGCTTTAAGGCAACGATCCCGGGGCGCGTTGAGTTGTCGAGCTCCACGAGCCCGCGGCGGGCCAAGACCCTATTGACTCCCCTAAGAGGCACCATGTCGGCGATCGTACCGAGAGTGACAATATCCAAATAGTGACGGATGTCAGGCGCCTCTGAATCGGCAAACCAGCCGGCTTCACGAAGCCTTGCGCGCAGCCCAATGACCAAATAGAAGGCCAATCCCGCCCCGCAAAGCCCCTTGTCGGGAAAAGAACAGTCGCTGCGATGGGGATCTAAAATCGCAACTGCTGGAGGCAAATTCGGCGGCACTTCGTGGTGATCCACGACGATCACATCGATTTCCAACTCTCGGGCGAAGGCTATCTCTTTGGCGTTTGAAATCCCGCAGTCTACCGTAACTACCAACCGGACTCCCTCAGCCTTCAGACGCTTAAGTCCCTCGGTGTTGACGCCGTATCCCTCATCTATTCTATGGGGAACATAATAGATGGGCTCGACGCCGAGCTCTTTTAAAAACGAAACGAGAACTGCCGCGCCGGTGGTCCCATCCACATCGTAGTCTCCCCACACGCAGATGAGTTCTTTACTCTTGAGGGCGTGAACCAGTCTCGCTGTGGCGTGCTCCATCCCGGCCATGAGAAAAGGAGAAGGAAGGTCCGAGCGCAAGCTGGAAGAGAGAAACCGATCGGCTTGTTCCGGCTCACTGAGGCCGCGATGCCATAAAATCCGAGCGATCACAGGGGAAATCTTCAGTTTTTGGGAGAGAAGCGAGACCCGCCCTTCATCGGCCTCTCTTAAGATCCAGCGCTTTGGCACCTGCCGTCGCATTAGGTTCAACGATCTCTATGATAGGACCGAGCGGACACCTTGAAGCCTAGTGGCTTTTCTTCTTTTCCCAGAAGAGGATCACGGGAGTGGCGATGAAAATAGTCGAATAAACTCCGGAGATAAATCCGACCAGAAGGGCAAAGGCGAACGGCTCGATCACTCCCCCTCCAAATACAAAAAGGCAGATCAGCACCAACAATGCCGTGACCGTTGTCAAAATCGTCCGGCTCAGGGTCTCGTTGATGCTCGTGTTGATGATCTTTTCCAGCGCATCCCTTCGATGCTTGCGCATATTTTCCCGGATACGGTCACACACAACGACAGTATCATTCACAGAATATCCAGCAATAGCGAGAAGGGCGGCTATGATAGGTAGATCGAACTCGTAGTTGGCCAGGATGAGAGCGCCGGTGGTGACCAGGACGTCGTGAATCAGGGCGATCACCGCTCCTAGACCGAAACGAAGGTCGAAGCGAAACCATATGTAGAGCCCCATCATAACCGTGGCGAAGATCACGGACAGAGTTCCCCTGCGCCTGAGATCCTTCCCCACCTTGGGTCCTACCGATTCGATCCTGCGAATCTCGAACTGTTCGGAGCCAAACCGATCCGAGAGGCCACGGCGGACCTCCCGTTCAACAGTCCCCAACTGACCTGTTGTGGTTTCTAATCGGACGAGGAACTCACCGGATTCACTTCCACCAAAATCCTGCACCACACTGTTTTTCCAACCTGAGCGCACGAAAGCTTGGCGGATTTCACTAATGGTCACGTTCTGATGAAACTTAAGGTGGACCATCGTACCCCCGGCAAAATCGACTCCCAGCTTGGGGCCCTTGGCAAAGAAAAGAACCAGGACAACCACACCAACCAAGGCGGATGCAATAAAGGCTCTATGGCGGTAACGAAGAAACGGGATCTGGGTTCCTGGCCTAATGATTTCCATTGATTTTCCTTCTCAGACACTCACGTGCGTCAACTTTTTACTGGCCATACGGTAGTCATAGTAGATCCGGGTCAGATAGACGGCCGTCAGCACCGTCGTAAAAATGCCCACGCAAAGCGTCACGGCGAATCCTTTGATCGGACCGGTGCCGAACTGGAAGAGGATAACGCCGGCGAGAAAGGTCGTGATGTTCGAGTCCAGAATCGCCGGGAGGGCCCGTTCATAACCGGACTCGACTGCAGCCCTGGGGGACTTTCCGTTTCTAACCTCCTCCCGGATGCGCTCATTGATCAGCACATTGGCATCGACCGCCATGCCGAGAGTAAGAATAATGCCGCCGATTCCGGGAAGGGTCAAAACGGCGTCAAGTCCCGCAAGGATGGCCATCATGAAAAGGATGTTGAATACCAACGCGACATCGGCAAGCAGCCCGGCCCCTTTATAATAAACGATCATAAAAAGAAGCAGGAGTGAGCCTCCGATTATAAACGAAAGGGTTCCTTGTTGTATGGAATCCCGGCCGAGTGAAGGGCCTACGGTCCGCTCCTCAAGGATCTCGACCGGTGCCGGCAAAGCGCCTGCCTTGAGAATAATAGCGAGGTCGCGAGCTTCTTTAAATTGGAAATTTCCGCTTATGATAGCCTGCCCTCCGCTAATCCTGTCTTTAATGACTGGGGCCGAGTAAACCCGATCGTCAAGAATAATCGCCAAGAGCCGCCCCACATTTTCTCCTGTAATTCTATCAAATAGCCTTGCCCCGCTGGAATTAAGAGTTATCTCCACGTAAGGGCCCTCCAAGCCGGAACCTGGCCGCACCCGGGCATCCGTAATGTAATCGCCGGTCATAAGGGTTTGAGAATACAGGAGGTAAGGAACCTTCTCTGTTGTCAATCCACCATCATCCCTTGGGGTGTGACCGTAC
>JAUXIP010000267.1 GCA_030620935.1 Deltaproteobacteria bacterium
AAGGCGGCCTCGCCGATACCCTTACGAGCGGCCTTTTGAAAAATGAAGTTGGCAACTTCGTTCTCCTTCAAAGCAAAGGTGGCAATTACACCATTCCCATCCGCCTTGAGTCGGACCTTGGTCCTGCCGGTGGTTGAAGGCACGCCGAGGGCGCAGCTGAGATTTCGATTGTGAAAGATCGCTCCCTCTTTGAGGATCTCGATCCTGTGCTTTCCTCGCCCATAGTCGAATGCCGGCCGGCACTCGATCTGCAGAGGCATGGTCCCACGCACCATTTTGACTCTGCGAATAAGCCGCCCGTGATAGCTTTCATCCGGTGGTCCCACGGGCATGAAGTCCGTGATCTCGCTCACGCCGTCCGCCGTGAGAAAACGGGTGAGCAGAATGTTGGTATCCGGGATGTAGAGTTGCCGGGTGGTTACTTCATCCTTCACAGGAGAGATACGAAACCGCCCTCCTTTGGCATCGTCCAGGATGGCGCCGAAAACGCTGGGCGAGTCGAAGCGGGGATAGCAGAACCAGTCGATGGAGCCGTTTGTTCCAACGATGGCTACAGTGTGTAGATCCCCTATGACTCCATATTCTTCAATCGGTAAGTAGGCTATGGCTTCCTCCTCTCTTCTCGATTTCATGCATAGGACTACGAAGTTGGCGAGAAGGCCTTACAGAGACTGAATGAATTGTCCCGGAAAATTGGGAGCGAATTAGTACGCTTTCATTACACAAATATAATAGGTGCTGTCAAGGGGAGTAAAGAGTCTCAGTATTCTACCGTTTGATACGTGCACTCCCCCCTTTCATGATATGCCTCACTTCCTCCAGCGAGACCTGGCTGGTATCACCCCGGGTCGATTGAAGGAGCGCGCCGTGGGCGACGGCAAACTCCACGATCTCCTGGGGGGCAAGACCGGTCAAAAAGCCATAAGCCAGGCCCGAAGAGAATCCGTCGCCGCCCCCGACTCGGTCTTCGATTTCCAGGTCTTCGTACCGACGCGACTGATAAAACTTTCCTTGAGTGTAGAGGATGCCGGCCCAGTGGTTGAGCAGCCCTGACTTAACCTCCCTTAGAGTGGTCGCCACAACCTGTAAATGCGGATAGGTCTTGATCACACGTTCGACCATCTCCTTGTAGTTCGTCACGCTTAATTTACGGTAGCTTTCGTCGGTTCCCTCCACCTTAAAGCCGAGCATTTTTTCAAAGTCCTCCTCGTTCCCGATCAGAACCGTGACATCCCGGACTATTTCTTTCGTGAGCGCTTGCGCTTCCTTCTGGCCCCACAGCGTGCTGCGGAAATTCAAGTCAAAGCTCGTGACAGCGCCGCTTTGCCGGGCCGCCCTCAGAGCCGATTTCACGGTTTGGGCCGCGCTGTCCGAAAGGGCAGTGAAAATGCCGCTCGCGTGAAGCCAGCGCGCCCCTTTGGAGAATAGCTTGTTCCAGTCGACATCTTCCGGTCTCATATGGCTGGCAGCGGAGTGGCCGCGGTCATACAGGGTGACGCTGGCACGTGGACCCGTCCCGACTTCGGTGAAGTTAAGACCCACTCGATCAGCCCTTCCCGCGCCGTCATACGGGACCCAGGCAAGATGAGAGAGATCGATACCCCCGGCCTGGGCATGGTTACGGATGATGTGCCCCAACACGTTATCGGGCAGACGGGAGATCCAACCCGTGCGCAACCCAAGCCGGGCACAGGCGTACACTACGTTGTATTCACCTCCCCCTACTGAGACTTCGAGGAGCGGGGAGAACTCGATCCGTCCATGCCCTGGTGGCGAGAGGCGCACCATGCAGTCGCCTAGCGCAAGTAGATCGAAGGTAGCTTTATCGGCGGGCTTAATATCCATCGGGGCTCCTTTTGATTTAATTCGTAAGTAAGCGCGAAATGTAAGGAGAGGCTTTCTTCACGCCTTACCCTTCACCCCTCACGCCTCACGGTCAGACAATATTATGTCTGGCCTTGACTTGATCCTTGCTTTTCCCTTTGCGCTGGAAGATGAGGAGATTGACTTTGTCCAAGACCACGTGGAGGGCCTGATCGAAGAGGGAAGAGAGGGGCTGCGCGCTCCTCACCTCCCCTTTTCCCTCTGCCTTTGTGGCACCGGGAATAAGCAGCAGATCGTCAGCGATTTTCTTTAGAGGGTTGTTCTCCGAGGCGGAAATCGCGAAAACTCTGCAGCCGGCCTTTTGGGCTCCTTCTACGATAGCCAGTACAGTGCCGGTTTTTCCGGAGCCGCTGATCGCCACCAACAGATCTCCTGCGCCGGGCTTCGGACAAGTGGCCTCACCGATCACGGCAGCAACAATTCCCAGATGGGTGAGCCTCATTGCGAAGGTCTGAGCGATAAAGAGGCTTCGCCCCTCGCCGGTTACAAAGACTCGGCCGGCGGAGGTAACGGCGTCGTAAAAGCGCTCCGCCTCGGCCGGATTTACCCGAGCAACCGTGTTGTTGATCTCATTTAGGATCAATCCAGTGCCTTCGGAAAAGTTCATCCCGGTGCTCTCGCTGACGGCTTTCCCTGAATGATGTCGGCAAAGCGTCTGGCTGCGGCGCCCGGCTTGCCGGCTTGAGTAATAGCGGACCCAATAATCAGAGTCTCTGGACCGACGCTCATGACCTGGGAGATGTTCTCTTCGTTGATACGGCCCGCGACTACGAGAGGGAGAGCGGCCGCTTTGGCTACTCTTTTGAATTGATCCTCGAACCCCGCAATGCCTTTCTCATCCGTGCTCTTATGAAAGCAGAGGTAATCCACACCCAACTCTCGTCCCCGATTGGCGGCGGCAATAATGTCAGCGGTCCCCAAGAGGTCAACCATGACCTTTTTACCCAGATCATGGGCGACCCGGACAACATCGCATATGGTGCCGGTGCCGGCACAAGCTTCGGCCACAACGATGTCCGCTCCGCTTTCGCAGGCAAGCCGGGCTTCCCTCTCGCCGGCATCGAGGATCTTCATGTCCGCAACGATCACTTTATCTGGGAAGCCTCTCTTGAAGCGGCTAACCGCGATGATCCCCGCGCTTTTGATCAACGAAGTTCCTACCTCAAGCCAGTCGGCATAAAGAGAGGTCTCACCCGCTATCCTCAAACTCTCGTCCAGGTCGATGAAGTCAAAGGCTATTTGGAGCTTCATCCTTTGAACTTCATAGGGAGCTTACCCATTGTTCCAGCTCCCGGTTAAACTTTTCCGTCTCTTCAAGGTGGAGGCAATGACCGCTCTTTTCAAAGATGACCAACTTCGAGCCGCGGATCTGGTTTCTCATATATTTCCCGGTCTCGGGCAAGAATGTGTTTCCCCCTACCCCGAAGAAGAGGAGGGTGGGGACACGGATCTGCTTGAGCATTGGACGGAAGTCCCGGTAGGCAAGGTCATAAGTGATGCAAGCCCCGAGGGCTGTTGGAGTTCGGAAGCTTTCCCGAATCAGCCAGTTAAGCATCTCCTCTGAAGGCGGTTTATAGAAATAGTCTCTGAAACAGTGGACGCTAAGGCTGTGGCGGCTAGTCTGCAAACTTAACAGGTAGGCGTGGAGATCCTGAGGCGTGAATTTTCCTCGCCTGAGCCCTAGCTTCCATCCCGGTTCCTTGAAAAAGTAGGGGCTCTGGTCATCGAAGACAACC
The DNA here is from genome assembly GCA_030620935.1 of Deltaproteobacteria bacterium. Next base: position 3,621 of record JAUXIP010000267.1, read on the forward strand.
CCTTTGAGGTCGGCCCTGCCGAACTGCTTGAGATACTCTTGAATGACTGCGCAGCCGATGGACCATCCGATAAGGACGACGTTCTTTAAATGTAGACGCATGATAAAGTGACGGATATCCCGCCCGTATTGGGCGACGGTGTGACCGTCCCATGCCTTGCTGGAGTTACCGTGTCCCCTCAGGTCCACGGTAATGACGCGGTATTTGTCGCAAAGGGCGTCGACCTGGTTCCACCAAACACGTGTGCTTAGACTCCAAGCATGGATAAACACCAAGGGATCACCTTCGCCATGGGACTCATAATAAAGGTGGACTCCCTCGTCCACCTCGATGTGCCCTGCGTGTTGAGCGATGTCATTTCCTAACATGACATGGATTCCCCGTTAAGCGCGTATTATCTTATAGGCGTAGATTCCATCCCTCACGCGATCAGCAGACAGTATCCGATCTTGTGTAATTACGTCAACCTGCGGGCGGATTCCCCCTGTACATTTCCCTGGGCCGAAATAACGTTTTACTAAACCATGTTATTCCGACCACGGGGTTGTAACCCCCGTGTACGACCAAAGGGGAGAGCTGCCGCTTCTCCCC
>JAUXIP010000127.1 GCA_030620935.1 Deltaproteobacteria bacterium
CGCTCAACCTTTTAGATTGAAAATGTATGTTCCGTGACAAGAAACGCAGCAGAGTAACCCGTGGAGGAGAGACATCAGCCGTCAGTTTGTTGTCACAAATTTTTTATCGTTAGTGGTTTAACGAGCTCACTGAAATACAGGCATTAGATGGCTGAGGTTTAGGCTATATCAGTTATCGAACGGAGGAGGTTATGGGCACAGAAAATTTAGGCCAGTTATTCCCGATTGGACGTTTCACCGGTCTAGTCTGGTTTTGTCTTCTAGTTTTGGGATGTGGTAACCCGGTTGCCCACATCCCTGAGTTCGACAAAAACGAGCTAAGCGGGATCAGGCCTTTTTATGGTCCCTCCGCTGACTCCCTCTACCGGCTGGTTCCTTACGATGTCATAGCTGTCAGATTCCCTTATCATGCTGAACAGGATCCGAAAGCTGCCATAACAGTCCGCCCTGATGGCAATATCACCTTGGAAGGGATCGGGGAAATCCAAGCCGTCGGTCTCACGCCTGACCAACTTGCCAAGCTCATCGCCGAGAAGAACTCAGGCCGAATGAAGGACCCGGAGGTTACAGTAACGATTACTCAGTATGCGCCGAAAAAGGTGTATGTCGGTGGAGAAGTAAGATCTCCGGGAGTCGTCACCATCCAAGACAATATGACTCCTTTGCAAGCTATATTTGACCGGGGAGGATTTACCAAGACAGCACAGGTTGATAGCGTCATTTTGATTCGCGATGCAGGCTCGGAAAATCCAAAAATCGGCCGGATCAACATTCACGACGCAATGGAAGGCGGTGTTCCCGAGCAGCTAGCCCTTCTTCCCAATGATGTTCTTTACGTTCCGATGACGAGTATTGGCCGGGCCGACCTCTGGGTTAGGCAACACATCAAAGACTTGATTCCGTCACAGTTTTTGAGACCTGCTATTCCTCCAACTGGTTTGATCTTTGGTAATTAAGAAAGAGCTGCATCAGTCGTCCTTTGGGCGATAGGATACAACTGCGGAAAGGAAAAATGTATGGAACCTTTGGAGATTAGCGGTGCTGACATCCCGCTTCTAGAGCCGCCTCATAGAGACAATGATGCGGCGCGTCGGATTCTTTATGTACTCTTTAGACGTAAGGGCCTTATCTTCTCGGCGTTTTTGATTTTATTTTTGTCGATACTCATTCCCGTGCTATTGACCCCAAGAGACTATGTTGCGACCTCTAAGGTGATGATCAAGCCTAGTCGAGCCTATCTGAATCTATCTCCCGCTAGCAGCGGGCAGTTGAGAATCAATCCCTCGCCCGAAACGCTCAACTCCGAGATTCAGATCATTCGAAGCCGCGCGGTTATGGAGCGTGTTATCAGAGAATTGCCTTTCCCGAATGGAAACCAGGGCACCGCTCAAGCTGCAAAGAACGAGATTGATATCAGAAGAGCGGGCTTGAGACTACGGGGAAAGACAAAGGTGACGCCTATACGAGCAACAAACCTCCTTAAAATCAGCCTTGAAAGTCCCGACCCCCAAGGGGCAGTAAACGTGGTCAATAAGGTTGCGGACTATTACCTGGATCAGCACCTCAAGGTGCATAAGACTCCGGGCGTGGAAGAATTCTACGACGAACAGGAACGGGAGCTTCGACTTGGATTGACGGAAACGGAAACGACCCTTGAAGAGTTCCAGAAGAGAGAGGGAGTGATAGACGTAGAAAAGGAACTTTCCTCCACTCTGCGGAGACTAGCCAATGCTGAGACGAATCTACAGGAAACCGAATCCTCTCTTCGGGAAACCACCGAAAAGGTGCATATTCTAAAGGCTCAGGTTAAGGAACAGCGCGAGAATGTGCGAGCGGGAAGGACCACGCCCAACAACCCTGTGATTGCCAAGATCCGAGACAGATTAGTCCAGCTCGAATTGGAGAGGGATAGCCTTCTTCAAAGATACACCGAAAAGAACCGCATGGTCACGGATAGAGAAAAAGAAATTGCTGAGCTAAAGGATAGGTTGAAAACAGAACTGCAGAATGTAATGGGAGGGAAGGCCGTTAGTCTAAGCGGTATTCACGATGGATTGTTGCGGTCCTTTCTGGCAGCCAGGGCGAACCTCAAGGCATTCGAGGCACGAAGAGATAGCCTTTCTGGGGCGGTCGCGGAGCTGTCATCACAAGCGGTTGAGTTGAGAAAGAAAAGTTACGTCTCAGACCGTTTGCAGCAAGAGGTTGAAGCTAAAAAGGCTGCGCTTGCGCTCTACAGACGAAAGGGCGAAGAGGCTAGGATATCCGAGGCGATGGATGAGCGAAGACTTGGCAGCGTGTCTATTTTTGAGAAAGCTGCGCTCCCCCTTCCTCGCGGGGGCCACGATCCAATGACCATTAGTTTCATAGCTTTCATCATCTGCCTGGGTATTGCAGTGGGACTTGCCTTTGCGATCGAATTCTTCAACACAGCCGTGCGAAACGAGTTCGATGTGGAAGAAGACATCGGACTTCCGGTTTTGGCAACCATCCAGAACTACAGGGTCTGATCAGACAACCCCGCCATGTATAATAAACATTTTGGCTTTCGTGAGAAGCCGTTTAACGTCACCCCTAATCCTCGTCTCTTCTACACGAACCCCGTTTATCAAGAGGCCTATGCCGCCCTTCTCTACGGGATTCGGGAACGGAAAGGGTTTGTCGTATTGACCGGCGAGGTTGGGACCGGCAAAACTACCCTTCTTAGAAGGTTGATGGAAAACCTGGAGGCGACCGTACGGTTTGTGTTTGTTTACAACACCTCCATGACTTTTGATGAGATCTTGAGTTATGCCTGTGATGAGCTCGGCTTGACTGTCAAGGAAGATGGGCGGCTCCGAAAGATCCAAGCACTTAGTGAATTTCTGATCGATCAGTTGAAGAAAGGGGGAACAGGTGTTCTCCTGATCGACGAAGCTCAGAATTTAGGAGACGAGACCTTAGAAAATCTCCGATTGCTTTCGAACCTGGAGACCAAGAGAGAAAAGCTTCTCCAAATCGTGTTGGTCGGCCAGCCCGAGCTTGAAAGCAAGCTCGATCAACCCCAACTCCGTCAGATTAAGCAACGCGTTGCCGTTCGCTATAAGCTCGGTCATCTCCAAGAGCGAGAGATAGGTCCCTTTATCGACTGCCGGCTTCGCGCCGTCGGGTTTCAACGGCCCTCTCTGTTCTCCCCAGATGCTCTTCAACAGATTGCCTTGTATTCAAAAGGCGTTCCCCGCCTGATCAACAATATCTGCGACAACGCTTTGCTGATCGCGTATGCCAAAGCGGCCAAAAAAGTCTCCGGAGAAATGATTAAGGAAGTGGCGCGCGATCTACACTTGGAGTCCGGAGCTCAAAAAGCAGACTTGGAAGTTCCGCAAAAAGTTCCGATACAGGCTCAAAAAATGGCAGTGCCGACTCCCAGAGTGGCAGTGCCGACTCCCAGAGTGGAAGCGCCGACTCCCAGAGTGGAAGCTGCGACTCCAAAAGTCATAAGATCCAGGGAGGAGGCCCTCCGTATCATAAGAGGGAAGCCTCAGGAAGCAGCAGGAGAGCAGTTCCCAAACCAAAGGCCGGAAACGGCCGGAGTAAAGTCTATCGACGCGACTGTCCGGGCATGGACGGAGAAGGTCCTGCAAGGGTTGGATGACCTTGGATCGAGTTCCTCGGCTCGATTTGCAGTCGGGGTTTTCCTCGCAGTTTTACTTCTTGCCGGTGTTGCATCGGCGACCTTGAACAATAAAGATCGTATGCGGAGTTTTAGCCTCCAAGCCGAAAAACTGCTCAGCCTTGTTGGAGAACGTTTCGGGATGCTGAAAGACAACCTTGGCGAGTTGTTTGTGGCTATGACCTCCGGCGAAGATAAGCCCGAGAAGGTAGAAGCCTCCCTCGTAGCCGAGCCGACTGCCATGCCTGACAAGAAACCCTATGTTGAAGTTATGAGAGCACCTGATGAAACCGTAGCCCAAAATGATAGGACCGAACCGGTCTTTAGGCCAATCACCCCAGAGATCCTCCCCCCTGAAACAAAATTATCAACGTCTTTCCCCACCTCGTCTCCACCTACTAATTGGACAGAATATCCTGTCACCGTTAAGCAGGGTTCCACGATCCGGCAAATTGCGGCTCATTTCTACGGACCCGAAAACCTTCTCCTGGGTATGGGTCTCATCAAGGAATTCAATCCTCATATCAATGATCTTAACTGGGTTTCTGCCGGGGAGGGTCTCCGGATTCCTCCTCTCTCGAGGGAGACCTTGGTGCGGAGGCAAGAGGACGGGTCATACCGTCTGATCGTAGGGTCGTTTGGTAGCATCATGCAGGCGGTTGACTTTGCCCAGGCGATACGGAACAAAGGTTTCCTGATAATGATCGTGCCGCAAAGGGTTTCGGACAATCTTTTGTTACATCGGGTAGAAATTGGCGGGTTGGAGAATCTCGAAGCGGTCAATCGGGCATGGGCTACTGCTGGCGCAGATCATTGGTTTGACTCATCCGACAAGACATTCCCCGGCGAAAAGTTGAACAATCAAAATTTAAGCAGCCGTAAAGATCGTTAAGTGGCTGTAGGCTCCGCGGCTAACGAAAGAGCGGAGAGAAGGAAGAAATTTAGGGAGGAAAACGTGAGTAAGATCTATGAAGCCTTGATCAAGGCGGAAAACGAATTGGGGGCAGAACCATCCAAGTTCAAGCCTGTTACCATAAAACTGCTCAAAGACAAAAGACGCCCTCCGAAGATTGACTTTGACCTGGCGCCGTATGTCGAAGAACAGTACCAAAAACTTCGACGCAACATTCTGCCAGGCCCTAAGCACTCTCCTGTCAAAGTCGTCATGGTTGCGGCCACAGACCATAATGAAGGGGGGACCACAACTGCTTCTATCCTCGCATCCACTCTTGCCAAGTCTAAAGACTGCAAGATTCTATTGATAGATGCGAATTGTCGAACTCCTGCCCTAGACGGTGTTTTCGACGGGCAAAAAGAGGTCGAAGGACTTTCGGATCTGGTGCTATCTGACGTTTCCTCGCCGGACCAATGCATTTACCAGACGAATCTCGCCAATCTCTTCGTCCTGCCCGGCGGGAGACCAGTTTCCTCTCCCTCCTATATCTTTGATGGAGAGTCCATGGATAAACTTTTAACCACGCTCCGGGAACGTTTCGATTTTGTGATTTTTGACGCTTCACCCCTCGATGCCTACTCTGAATCTTTCTTCCTCGCCTCCAAGGTGGATGGAGTCGTATTGGTGGTGGAAGTAGAGCGCACAAAAAAGGAAATGGTCCGGAGGATTAAGAAGGAATTAGAGTGGGCCGGTGTCAATATCCTTGGAGTTGTCCTAAACAAGAAAAAGAAATATATTCCCGCCTTCATCGAACGATTTCTATAGGATCTCCTCTCTTGTATCACTTGTTTTCGTCCTGAAACCGATAAGACCAGAGCAAGCAGGTAGAGTCCTGGGGAAAGATTTTTGTCCCCTTTCTAGGACGGAGCCTGTCGAGTGACACGAAACAGAATATTGAGACATGTCTCCCATTAGTCACAGTTGCTATCCTAACATTAACTGGGCTGACGGCTATTTCCGTCAAGCTCTAGAAAGTACAGTAAAACACGCCGCTCCAAAACCCAAAATGGTTTCCCGCTACTTCTAAACATTCGACTTTAGGGATACCTTATCCAGTGCTTACCGTTCTGATAGCTACGTACAACGGCGTAAAGACATTGCCAAACGTCTTAAGCACGTATTGCCAACTGAAGCACCCTGCGGGGGGATGGAAGCTTGTCATCGTGGACAACGGAAGCACGGACCGGACAAAAGAAATCATTGCTGGTTTCTTACACCGTTTACCTCTTACCTACCTTGTCGAACCGAGGAAGGGGAAAAATGCAGCCCTCAACACCGGCTTGTCAAGGGTGTCGGGGGATCTGATCGTATTTAGTGACGACGACATCCTACCCAGCCCCGATTGGCTGAGACAGTACCGCTCAGCAGCAGATTCCCAGCCCTTATTCTCGATTTTTTGCGGCCCCATCCTACCCAAGTGGGACTCTCCCCCCGATGATTGGATTTTAGCGTGGGTTCCGATGGGTCCTACATTCTCGATCTTGAATCCACGAGAAGAAGGGCCAATTCACCCAAGTTCGGCTTTTGGACCGAGCTTGGCTTTGCGTGCAGATATCTTTCAAAATGGCTACCGGTTTGACGAGACTATAGGACCCAAAGGGCCTTTCTACCCAATGGGAAGCGAGACTGAATTGACTAGGCGACTGACCAAGGCGGGGTACGAGGCGTGGCACTGCCGGGAGGCCGTCGTCGAGCACATTATTCAATCCTGCCAGATGAACGAAGATTGGGTATTAGCGAGGGCTATTCGGTATGGCCGTGGGCAGCATCGACTAGCGGTGAAGGACTTGGCACCTGCTCGACTATCGCTGTTTGGAATACCGGTCGTTCTGCTGAAG